>JACRLR010000052.1 GCA_016219645.1 Nitrospirota bacterium | reverse complement strand
GGAGATGGTGATGCCGGGGGACAATGTGAGCGTGACGGGGGAGTTAATCAGCCCGATCGCGATGGATCAGGGGTTGCGGTTTGCGGTGCGCGAGGGGGGCAAGACCGTCGGCTCCGGCGTCGTCACCGAAATCCTGGCGTAGCGATTGACGGGCGAATAAAGGGTTGAATGGTTATGGTTAAGGTTGAACAGAGAATCAGGATTCGGCTCCGCGGGTTTGATTACCGGGTCTTAGACCAGGCCGTGACGGAAATCGTTGAAACCGTCCGCCGGAGTGGGGCAAAAATTGTAGGGCCGATTCCCCTCCCTACGCGCATTGAAAAGTTCACGGTGCAGAGCGCGACACATGCGGATAAAAAGGCTCGCGAGCAGTTCGAGATCAGAACGCACAAGCGTTTGATGGACATCATGGACGCAACGCCTGAAACGATGGATTCCCTGATGAAGTTGAATTTGGCCGCCGGCGTAGACGTGGAAATAAAGTTATAGGAGCGTAAGGGGTTAGGTGTGAGGGGTAAGGTGATGTCGAGCAGCGAGAGCCTTACGCCTTACGTTTCACGCCTCACGAATTGAAATGACGAACGGGTTGTTGGGTAAAAAGCTGGGAATGACCCAGATGTTTGACGAGACGCGGTTTACGCCTGTGACCGTCATCGAAGCTGGCCCCTGCCGCGTGGTGACGATCAAGACAAAAGAGCGTGATGGGTATGAATCGGTCCAGCTGTCTTTCGGTGAAGTGAAAGAGCGCAAGTTGCCCAAAGCCGAACTGGGCCACCTCAAGAAGACGGAGGCGCCGGCCACTCGTGTGCTCAGAGAATTTCAAAAGGTTGGCGAGGTCGCAGTGGGGCAATCCGTCAAAGTCGATATCTTTAAAAAAGGCGACTGGGTGGACATCACCGGTATTTCGAAGGGAAAAGGATTCCAGGGCGTGGTGAAGCGGCACCATTATGGCGGCGGTCCTGAATCTCACGGGTCCATGTTCCACCGTCATCCCGGCTCGATGGGCGCCAGTTCATATCCTTCTCGAGTCTGGAAGGGGAAGACCTTGCCCGGACATATGGGAGCGAAGCGGATTACGGCCCAGAGACTGAAAGTGATTGAGTCCAGGCCCGATGAAAACTTGTTGTTCGTTCGTGGGGCAATCCCTGGCGCAGCAAATGGGCTGATCGTGGTAAGAAAGTCGAAGAAGGGGTAGGGCATGCCCACGGTTGATGTCGTTGATTTGAAGAGGCAGAAGGTCGGGTCTGTGGATCTTCCTGAGGAAGTGTTCGGCTGTAAGCCGCATAGCGCCTTAGTCCATGAAGCGGTAGTGATGCAGCGCGCCTGCGAGCGTCAGGGGACAGCATCGACGTTGCGGCGTGGAGAGGTGGCTGGATCCGGGAAAAAGCCCTGGAAGCAAAAACACACGGGGCGGGCTCGGGCAGGGTCGGTCCGCTCTCCTGTATGGCGTCATGGTGGATCGGTGTTTGGACCGAAGCCGCGAGATTATTCCTTCAGCATGCCGAAAAAGAAGTATCGTGCGGCGCTTCAATGCGCGCTGTCGGCGAAGTTAGCTGACGGGCAAGTTGTGATCGTGTCGAATCTCTCGTTGGGTCAGCCCAAGACAAAATTGTTGGCCCAGGCGCTGACGAATTTAGGCGCCGGGTCCTATGCCTTGATTGTCGCCGGTGCGGGGCATGCCGGATTGGCTCAGGCTGCAGGCAATCTCCCGAATGTCTGTGTGGTGGGGCCTGAAGGATTGAATGTTTACGATATTGTTCGGGCTACATCGATTCTGATTCTTGAGCGCGAGTTGCCAAGGGTGAAGGAGGTCTGGGCATGAAATCGGGACTCCATGGCATTCTGTCGCAGCCGTTGTTGACGGAAAAGATCACGGCTATGCGGGAAAGTCAGAACACGGTTGGTTTTCTCGTTCACCCGGATGCGAATCGTGTCCAGATTAAGCAAGCGGTCGAATCGCTCTTAAAAGTCAAAGTCGAACGGGTGAATGTGATGAATGTCCGCGGCAAGGTGAAGCGGCTGGGACGTTTCTCTGGTAAGCGGTCAGATTGGAAAAAGGCTTTTGTCAAGCTCAAGCAAGGCGAGAAGTTGGAGCTCTACGAGAGCGCGTAGCGGGACATTCCGTCGAACCGGTCTGAGCGTGCTGGAAGGGCGACTGAAAAATGGGAATTAGAGCATATAAGCCAAGGACACCGGGCCGTCGCGGGATGACTGCGGTCACGACCGAGGGTCTATCGAGGAAGCGGCCAGAGAAATCGCTTACCTCGTTTCGGCGCAGTACCGGCGCGAGGAACAACGATGGGAGGACGACCGTACGTTTTCGCGGGGGTGGGCATAAACGGCTCTATCGGAAAATTGATTTTCGACGCGATAAGACCGGGATTCCAGGGGCCATTGCCGCGCTTGAGTACGATCCCAATCGGTCAGCCAGGATCGCCTTGGTGCATTATAAGGATGGAGAGAAACGCTATATCCTGGCCCCTGTCGGCCTACAAGTCGGTGATGTGGTGCAATCGGGTGCTGGTTCAGAAGTGCGTATTGGAAATGCGTTACCGCTCTCCAGCATGCCCTTGGGAACCACCATTCACAATATAGAGCTGAAATCGGGAAAAGGCGGACAGCTGATTCGTAGTGCGGGTGGCTCTGCCCAGGTCATGGGGCGTGATGGTGAATATGTTCAGGTAAGACTCCGCTCCGGTGAAATGCGGAGAATTCTTTCGACCTGCATGGCAACCGTCGGGCAGGTTGGGAATACGGATCACGAGAATATCAATGTCGGGAAAGCAGGCCGGAATCGATGGCTGGGTCGACGCCCGAATGTCCGGGGTGTCGTGATGAATCCGGTCGACCATCCGCATGGGGGTGGGGAAGGAAAGTCTGGGCAGGGGAACCCCCACCCGGTCTCTCCGTGGGGTCTTCCCACTAAGGGTTACAAGACCCGGACCAACAAGGCGACAGACAAGTTCATTATTGCCCGCCGCAAGTAGGAGTACGCGATGCCGAGGTCAGTCAGTAAAGGCGCATTCGTCGACGACCATCTGCTCCAGAAAGTGGACCGGATGAATCAAAACAAAGATCGAAAGATTATTAAGACCTGGTCGCGGCGGTCCACCGTGATTCCAGATATGATCGGACACACGTTCGCGGTCCATAACGGTAAGAAGTTTATTCCTGTCTTCGTGACGGAAAACATGGTTGGACACAAGCTGGGGGAGTTTGCTCCAACCAGATTCTTTAAGGGGCATGGGCATGCCAGGACGGAAAAGGCAGTCGCCCTCAAGTAAGGGTTAGGGTACGTTCTCGGCACACGTGATTGGATGTGACGGCTATGGCTGAAGCGCAAGCAGTTCTACGGTTCGTTCGGATCTCTCCGAGGAAAGCCCGCCCAGTGGTCGATTTGATCCGTGGGCAGCAGGTTCCAATGGCCTTGGCGCTGTTGAGGAATTTACCGCGTCAGGCGTCGAAGGTAGTCGAAAAGATTTTGCGGTCCGCCGTGGCCAACGCGGAGCAAAAGGAGCTCGGTGACAGTGATTCGATGGTCGTGTCGAAGGCATTTGTGAATTGTGGCCCTACATTGAAACGCTTTCGGTCTCGGTCGCAGGGGCGCGCGAATTCGATTCATAAGCGTATGAGCCACATTACGGTAGTTGTGTCAGCTGCAAGCACGAAAGAAAAGACGTAAAGGGTATCAGCGAACAAAACGGACTCATTTCCTACACTGAGTGAGGCGCAAGAAGTTATGGGCCATAAGACACATCCGATCGGTTACCGGCTTGGATATAACGTGACGTGGAGTTCCCGGTGGTATGCCAGCAAGGATTACGCAAAGCTGCTCCATCAGGATATTAGAATTCGCAAGATGGTGAAACAGCGTCTGTTTCATGCCGGTGTCGCCAAGGTTGAAATCGAGCGGTCTGGAGACCAGACACGTGTGATCATTCATACTGCGCGCCCCGGCATTATCATCGGTCGTAAGGGGGCTGAAGTCGATAAGCTCAAAGCGGAGCTGGAGAAGAGCTATGGCGGTCAGGTGTACATTACGGTGAAGGAAATCAAGAAACCGGAATTGGACGCACAGTTGGTCTGTGAAAACGTCGCAACCCAGTTGGAAAAACGAGTGGCATTCCGGCGGGCTATGAAACGAAGCGTGCAGTCCGCACTGCGTCTTGGCGCTCAGGGTATCAAAATTATGGTCGGAGGCCGCCTAGGCGGAGCGGAAATCGCGCGGTCAGAGTGGTACCGCGAAGGGCGTGTGCCTCTTCATACCCTTCGAGCAGATATCGATTACGGCTTTGCGGAAGCCCATACGACGATGGGGCAGATTGGGATCAAGACCTGGATCTATAAGGGAGAAATTCTTCCGCTGCAGCCTCTGGACAAAGAAACGGCATTTGACCGCAGAATAGGGTAATTGGAGAGGGTATCGTGTTAGCACCGAAGAAAGTCAAGTTCCGTAAAATGATGAAGGGGCGTATGACCGGTAAGGCCTATCGAGGCAGTCAGATTACCCTCGGAGAGTTTGGGCTCAAAGCCCTCGAGCCTGGCTGGATCACCAGTCGGCAGATTGAAGCGGCGCGCATTGCAATCACTCGCTGTGTGAAGCGCGGTGGCCAGGTGTGGACAAGAATTTTCCCTGATAAACCGATTACCAAGAAGCCGGCTGAGACTCGAATGGGTAAAGGGAAGGGCAATCCGGAGTATTGGGTCGCCGTCGTCAAGCCGGGCCGCATACTCTATGAGATGGACGGCGTGACGCCGGATGTCGCAAAAGAGGCGTTCCGTTTAGCGTCGCATAAATTGCCTATCGCCACCAAGTGTGTCATCCGGGGAGAGTTTAACGCGTAACGCCGGTCGAACTGAGCCCGTTAGGATATAAGGGGATTGCATCGATGGATTTGAAGGAATTACGACAACTGTCGGGACCTGAGCTGGAGGTGAAGGCTCAGGAGCTTACGCAGGAACTTTTCAATCTTCGTTTTCAGCTGGGAACGGGACGGTTGGAAAACCCCATGCAGGTTCGAAAGGCGAAGCGCTCGATTGCCAGAATCAAGACGATTCAGCGCGAGCTTGTACAAGCCGAACCAGTTTCTGAGACGGCGAAGGGGGCTTGAGGATGGAAAAGTCAGCAAATGCGCGGCGTGAGTGGGTCGGGCAGGTGGTCAGTAATAAGATGAATAAGACGGTGGTCGTAGAGATCGAGCGTTCGGTCATTCACCCGCTCTATCGAAAGGTGCTGCGGCGTGTGACGAAATTCAAAGCGCACGATGAGGATAATGCCTGCAAGGTCGGTGACCGAGTCCGTATGGTCGAGACCAGGCCGATCAGTAAAGATAAGCATATGCGGGTTGTCGAGGTTCTGGAAAAGGGCCGTGATGAGTAGGTTCAGTTCGTGCGCAAGCTAGAGGAAACACCGGAACGATGATTCAAAGCTATACATACATGGATGTGGCGGATAACTCGGGTGCCAAGCAGGCCATGTGTTTTCATGTGCTTGGCGGGACCAGGCGTCGGTACGCCTCACTCGGCGACATCGTTGTCGTGGCAGTGAAGGAAGCCATTCCTGCGGCCACGGTCAAGAAGGGCGATGTCAGTCGTGCGGTGGTCGTGAGGACGACCAAAGAAGTGCGCCGAGAAGATGGGTCCTATATCAAGTTTGATCGGAATGCCTGCGTCCTCATCAATAAGGATGGAGACCCGGTTGGAACCCGTATATTTGGGCCGATCGCACGCGAGCTACGGTGGAAAAAGTTCATGAAGATCATTTCCCTGGCGCCTGAAGTGCTGTAGCGAGGATGGAGACGGGTCGATGAATAAGCAGGCGTTGAAGAAGAGCCGAATTCGCAAGGGTGATATGGTCGTCGTCATTGCCGGACGGGATCGCGGTAAGTCCGGGAAAGTGCTGTCTGTTGATCCTGCAGTGGGAAAGATTGTGGTCGAAAAGCTGAACATGATCAAGCGCCACACCAAGCCGAATCAGAAGGTGAAACAAGGCGGCATCCTTGAGCGCGAAGCCCCACTGGCAATTTCGAACGTGCTCTATCTATGTCCCGTGACAAAGAAGCCGACTCGGCTGGGCGTGCGTACGCTCGACGATGGCCGACGGATCCGGTTCAGTAAAAAATCGAACGACTCAGTCGAATAGGAGCGAGGACGCCAGATGGCGAAGGTCGAATCAGGAAAATCCGGTAAGGCATCCGAGCGGCGAGTACCCAAGAAGAAGGAAGGGGCGCCTGCCCCACAGGCAAAAGACGAGGGCAGCGAGGAGTCCAAGTTCAATCCTCGGATGCGCGAGGTGTATGTGCAGAAGGTTGTGCCTGCGCTCATGAAGGAGTTCGGCTACAAAAATATCATGCAGGTCCCGAAGCTTGAACGGATCGTCTTGAATGTGGGGATGGGAGAAGCGATTCAGAATGTGAAGCTGCTGGAGAGTGCCGCTACAGAGTTGGGCCTGATTACAGGCCAGAAGCCGCTGATTACGAAAGCAAGGAAAGCCATTGCCACCTTCAAGTTGCGCCAAGGCATGCCGATTGGCACCAAGGTTACGTTGCGTAGCCGCAGAATGTGGGAGTTTTTTGATCGTCTCGTGACGTTGTCGTTGCCACGGATTCGAGACTTCAGGGGTGTGTCGCCAAAGTCGTTCGACGGGAGAGGCAATTACACGCTTGGGCTCAAAGAACAGCTCATTTTCCCGGAGATAAAATACGATGAGGTTGCTTCCATCCATGGGATGGATATCACGATTGTGACAACCGCCAGGACCAATGATGAGGGCCGGGCGTTATTGAAGCATTTGGGAATGCCATTCCGGACCTAATAGCAAGCGAAGGAGCTGCAGGTGTCGAGATTAGCGCTTAGAAATAAATCGGCTGTCAAAGCGAAGTTCCCGGTTCGGGATTATCATCGGTGTGAGATCTGTGGGCGTGTGCGGGGGTTCTTGCGCCGGTTTCGTATGTGCAGAATTTGCTTTCGGTCGTTGAGCCTGAAGGGTGAAATTCCGGGGGTTCGGAAGTCGAGTTGGTAGGTTGTCCGTGTCCTCTGTCACCGGGTTGATGTTCCGCATCTCGCAACACGAAGAACGTTGGTGAAAGGGTTGGTATGGTTACAGATCCCATTAGTGACCTGTTGGTACGATTGCAAAACGGGCTTCGCCGACGTCACGATGCCGTGAACGTCCCGGCATCCCGTCTCAAGCGCGAAATCCTTCGTATCCTTCAAAACGAAGGATATATCCAGGCTGTTCAGGCGGATGTCGAGGATGGGCACCCGATACTGAAAGTGACGTTACGGTACATGCCGGAAGGGCAACCCATGGTCACCGGTATGCAGCGTGTGAGCAAGCCGGGTCGCCGGGTATATGTCGGAATTAAAGATATCCCTCGAGTCAAGAGCGGCATCGGTGTGGCGATTCTGTCCACCTCGAAAGGGGTGATGACGGATCAAGAATCGCGCCGTGCCGGACTGGGCGGAGAGGTGTTGTGTTCGGTGTGGTGACGGTCAGGGTGAACCAGTTTGCCATTACGGCGGCGTGGTAGAGGAACGAGGTATCGATGTCACGCATAGGGAAAAAACCAATCCAGATTCCAGCAGGCGTGGATGTAAAAATCGACGGGTCTGTCGTGTCCGTGAAGGGCCCGCTCGGGAAGATCGATTGGTCCTTGTCCACGGGTCTCGGGGTCTCAGTTGCCGGCGGACAGCTTGTGGTGAGCCGGTCAAGTGAGGATCGCCAAGTCCGTGCCATGCATGGGCTGACTCGCGCTGAACTGAGCAACATGATTCAGGGTGTGACGAAGGGTTATGAACGCAACTTGGAAATCACCGGGGTCGGCTACAAGGTTGCCGTGCAGGGACGGGCGATGAGCTTCAGTGTCGGCTATATCAATCCGGTGACCTATCCGATTCCTGTTGGAATCGATGTGAAGGTGGACAAGCAAACGCTAATCAATGTGAAGGGGGCGGACAAGCGGATGGTGGGTCAGGTTGCAGCGAACTTGCGAGCCATCAAACCCCCCGATGTGTATAAGCAAAAGGGCGTTCGCTATGCCGGAGAGGTGTTACGTAAGAAAGCCGGAAAGACGGGGAAATAGGACGAGCTATGAATGCTGCGGATAAAGAAGGTCAGCTCACCAGGCGGAAGCAGCGGGTGAGAAAGCGAGTCTATGGTACGGCTGAGCGCCCGCGCCTCAACGTGTTTCGCAGCCGGGCGCATATTTACGCTCAGATTGTTGACGACCAGAAAGGGATCACGTTGGCCGCTGCGTCCTCTCTCGATAAGTCTCTGCGCACGGCACTGAAATCCACCGGCAGTGTCGATGGCGCAAAGGCTGTTGGGAAGTTGTTGGCAGAACGGGCAAAGGCCGCCAAGGTACAGGCTGTGGTGTTTGATCGTGGTGGTCGGATGTACCACGGACGCGTCAAAGCGTTGGCGGAAGCATCGCGTGAAGGTGGTCTAAAATTTTAGGTTGAGGCTAAGGTCGAGGTCAAGCATGCGAGGTGAACAACGAACCCAAATCATCCTCAGCCTGAACCTCAACTTTAACCGAATGACCGGAGAGGGTAACTAGCGTGCGAGTTAATCCAGATGAACTAAGCCTGAAGGACAAGGTTGTCTTTATCAACCGCGTCGCAAAAGTCGTCAAGGGTGGAAAGCGGTTTAACTTCTGCGCGCTGGTTGTCGTCGGAGATGGACAGGGATGGGTCGGCATTGGAAAAGGAAAGGCCGCCGAAGTGCCTGTCGCGATCTCGAAGGCGGTTGAACAGGCCAAGAAAAACCTGGTGCATGTCGCCCTCACCTCTGGAACGATTGCGCACGAGGTCCATGGATTGTTCGGTGCCGAGCATGTTCTTCTGAAACCGGCACAGAAGGGGGCTGGGATTATCGCAGGGGGCGCCGTTCGAGCGGTCGTAGAGGTGGCCGGCGTCCATAACGTCATTGCGAAGACCCTGGGTCGTGGAAACCCCTTTAATACGGTTCGTGCTACCCTCAACGGACTCTGCCAGCTCCGTAACGCTGAAGATGTTCTCAACGTGCGTCGGAATGGAGCAGGTGACGCACAGAACAGAGTGAGCGCCTAATGTCAGCAACAAAGGCCGCCAAAGGTGCCTCCAAGGGGCTTGTCATTACCCTGCGGCGAAGCCCGATTGGCACACCCCAAAAGCATCGACGAGTGTTGAGTGGTCTTGGGTTGAGGAAGATTCGGCAGACTGTGACTCGTCCTGATACTCCACAAGTCAGAGGGATGATCGGTAAAGTTGGATATCTATTGGAAGTGTACCCACAATGAATTTACATGATCTCGGCCCTGCAAAGGGCTCTAGAAAGCGGCGGAAGCGGATCGGTCGTGGGCCAGGCTCTGGTCATGGAAAAACATCGGGAAAGGGCCACAAGGGACTATTGGCCAGATCCGGTGGTCGGAGTCGGCAGGCGGGTGGGTTTGAAGGGGGTCAGATGTCTCTGATCCGTCGAGTGCCCAAACATGGCTTTACGAACGTCTTTCGCAAGGAGTACTCGATTGTCAACCTGAAAAGCCTCGGTGACATCATTGTCTCCGGCACCATCACGCCGCAGGCGCTGGTCGATGTCGGTTTGATCAAGCGCAAGTCGCTGCCGATCAAGATTCTTGGAAACGGAAATGTCACGAAGGCGATCGTCGTGCAGGCGCACAAATTCAGTAAGTCGGCGGAGGCCAAGATTGTAGCGGCTGGAGGGAGAGTCGAGGTCATTCCCGGTGTTTGAGAGACTCCTGACCAGTTTTCAGAATATTCTCAAAATCCCTGAGCTGCGCACCCGCATCCTCTTTACCATAGGGATGCTGGTGGTCTATCGGATCGGGGCCCATATCCCTACACCGGGGATCAACGGCGAAGCGCTCTCGGAGTTTCTACAAAAAGAAGGCGGTGCGCTGCTCGGGTTTTTGGACATTTTTTCAGGCGGGTCACTCTCGCGGTTGACGATCTTAGCGCTGGGTATTATGCCCTACATCAGCGCTTCGATTATTCTCCAGTTGCTGACGGTCGTTGTCCCGCATCTCACAAAGTTGGCCAAGGAGGGAGAACGCGGTAGAAAGAAAATAATTCAGTATACCCGGTTCGGGACGATCGGCATCGCAATCATTCAAGGCTTTGGGATTGCCATCGGTCTTGAACAAATGAATAACGGCGCCTTCGTCATGACCGGGGGGTGGGGATTCCGTCTGATGACCGTCATTACCTTGACGGCCGGTACAGGATTCCTCATGTGGCTCGGTGAACAGATTACGGAGCGGGGGATCGGGAACGGCATTTCCTTGATTATTTTTGCAGGGATCGTCGCGCGGCTCCCCTCCGCCGTGGCCCAGACGTTCAACCTATACACGATCGGGCAGCTCAGCATTATCTTATTGGTCGCCCTCGGCGTACTGATGATCGTGGTGGTGGCGGCCATAGTGTTTTTGGAAAGCGGGCGGCGGAAAGTCCCGGTGCAGTATGCAAAACGGGTGATCGGACGACGAGTGTTCGGCGGCCAGAGTACACATATCCCCTTGAAGATTAACACGGCCGGGGTCATTCCGCCGATTTTCGCGTCGTCGATTATCGCCTTTCCTGCAACGATTGCAGGGTTTTTTGAAACACCTTGGGTGAAGGCCATTGGGGCTCAGCTCGCGCCTGGTTCGCTGCTCTATACTTTGATGTACGTCGGCCTGATTCTGTTTTTCTGTTTCTTTTACACCGCAGTGGTCCTGAACCCGGTGGATATGGCAGACAACATGAAGAAGTACGGTGGATTCATTCCCGGAATTCGCCCTGGCACCAGGACGTCCGACTATATCTATAAAGTGCTGACGAGAATCACGTTTGCCGGATCGATTTATCTCGCGATCGTCTGTGTGATCCCGGAGTTGTTGATCTACAAATTGAATGTGCCGTTCTACTTCGGTGGCACCTCGCTGCTGATTGTGATCGGTGTGGGCCTCGATACGGCTCAGCAGATTGAGTCTCATATGCTCATGCGAAATTACGAAGGGTTTCTCGGTAAGGGTATGGCTCCCCTTCGTGGGCGGAACGGGTAAAGGGGATTCATGCGGGTGGTGTTTCTCGGCGCACCAGGCGTCGGTAAGGGGACTCAGGCAGATCGTATCGCTGCGCAGTGTCATGTGGCGAAGCTCTCAACCGGCGATCTTCTCCGTGAGGCGGTTCGCAACCAGACCGCGCTGGGTCTCGAAGCGAAGAGCTACATGGATCAGGGGAAGCTGGTTCCTGATGCGGTGGTCATTGGGTTGGTGAGAGAGAAGTTGGCTGACCCCAGCTGCACGAATGGATTCGTGTTGGATGGGTTTCCCAGGACTGTTCCTCAGGCGGAAGCCTTGGGATCCGTTTTAGTCTCCAAAGGTATCGCCCTGGACCGGGTCGTGAATTTTCAGGTTTCGCGTGAGGACATCGTAAGGCGATTGAGCGGCCGACGAAGCTGTCAGAAGTGCCAAGCGACGTTCCATGTAGACTTTGCGATGCCCAAGGTGAGTGGAATCTGCGATCGATGCGGAGAGTCGCTCGTGCAGCGCAGCGATGATCGCCGCGATGCGATCGAGATGCGGCTGAAAGTGTACGACGAGCAAACCGCTCCGCTCGTGAAGTATTATGAAGAGAGGGGGGTGCTGTTCCAGCTGGAAGCGTCTGGGACAGTCGATGCCGTCTTTCAGCATCTTTCGCAGGAGCTGGCACCGTACCGGGCGACATGATCATTCTCAAGACGCCGGAAGAGATTGCGTTGATAGCCCAGGCGTCGAGAGTAGTGGCAGAGACACTCAAGATTTTGCAGAAGGCCGTCCGGCCCGGGATGACGACAGACGAGCTGGACCGGCTAGCCGAAGATGAGATTGTGTCACGAGGTGCGAGGCCGGCCTTTAAGGGGTATCGGAGTTATCCAAAAACGCTCTGCGCCTCGGTGAATGACCAGGTGGTCCACGGGATTCCCTCCAAGCGAGTGCTGAAGGAGGGCGATATTATCGGGCTCGACCTGGGGGCGATCGTCGGCGGATTTTACGGAGATTCGGCGATTTCGGTCTCGGTAGGGAAGACGACTGAACGAAATGCTCGCTTGATGCAAGTGACTGAAGAGGCCATGTATCTTGGAATCGGACAAGCTATGGTTGGCCATCGGTTGTCCGACATTTCACATGCAGTGCAACGGCATGTCGAGGCTGCCGGTTATTCGGTCGTGACAGAATTTGTCGGCCATGGGATTGGCCGGCAATTGCATGAAGAGCCTCAGGTGCCGAATTATGGGAAGCCTGGACAGGGTCCACGCCTACAGGCTGGAATGGTCCTCGCGATTGAACCGATGGTCAACATGGGTGGCGCTGCCGTTAAGATTCTTGAGGATCGATGGACGGCGGTAACGGTGGATGGCAGTCTTTCTGCACATTTTGAACATACGATCGTCATTGAGCCGAGTGGGCCCCCGCGTATTTTGACCCAGCTCTAAACAGCTGGGATGGGCTGGCGCAGTTTTAGGGGAAGGGGTAGAGGTAGTGCCGAAAGAAGATGTGATCGAAATTCAAGGCACAGTGAATGAAACGCTACCGAATGCGATGTTCCGTGTGTCATTGGACAATGGCCATAAGATTCTCGCGCACATTTCCGGGAAAATGCGAATGCACTTCATCCGTATTCTTCCCGGCGATAAGGTCACGGTGGAACTGTCGCCGTACGATCTGACACGTGGGCGGATTACCTATCGATTTAAGTAGGAGTGCAAACGAGTTATGAAGGTGAGATCATCCGTCAAGCCGATCTGCGCAAAGTGTAAGGTGGTTCGGCGCAAAGGTGTGGTGCGAATTCTCTGCGAGAATCCGCGGCACAAGCAACGGCAGGGTTGAAGACGTTATTCGTTAATCGTTAAGCGGTCTCGTTTTTGCGATTCACGACTCACGAATAACGTTTCACGACTCGACCGAAGGGAGAGAGAGATGGCTCGTATTTCCGGAGTGGATTTGCCGAGAGAGAAGCGGGCGGACATCGGCCTGACGTATGTCTATGGGATTGGGCGGGCGTCCGCGCTCTCTATCTTGGAGAAGGCCGGGATCGACGGAGCAATTCGCGTCAAGGACTTGAGCGAAGAGCACATCGTCAAAATCCGTGAGATTATTCAGGAAGGCTTTCAGGTCGAAGGTGACCTACGAAAGACTTTCTCGATGAACATCAAACGATTGATCGATAGTGGCACGTACCGTGGGCTGCGCCATCGGAAAGGGTTGCCCGTCCGCGGCCAGCGGACCAAGACCAATGCGCGGACGAGAAAAGGTCGCCGTTCCGGTGTGGGAAGTAAACCAAAACCGCCTGCGCGCCCAGCCTAGGGCGTGGCCGTTACTTGAGTAGGGAGCTGTCATGAGCATCAAAAAAGGGAAAAAGAAAGAACGTCGGATTGTGCAGAGCGGGGTGGCTCACGTCCAAGCCTCCTTCAATAACACGATCGTCACGATTACCGACATGAGCGGCAATACGATCGTATGGGCAAGCTCGGGGAACCAAGGCTTCAAGGGCTCTCGCAAAAGCACGCCCTTCGCCGCTCAGCGAGCCGGCGAGGCTGCGGCGCGCAAAGCGATGGAGAGCGGAATGCGCTCAGTGGATGTGTATGTGAACGGGCCTGGGTCCGGTCGTGAATCGGCGATTCGCTCTCTCCAGTCCGCTGGATTGCGGATCCATATGATTCGAGATGTGACACCGATCCCCCACAACGGATGCCGTCCCCCTAAGCGGCGTCGTGTCTGAAGAAGTGGATCGTTCATCGTGATACGTGAAGCGGCAGGACAGGAAACCCGGTTATTGAGTAACGGTTAACGAAGAACGAGGAGGAAGCAGTGGCAAAGTATCGCGGTCCCGTCTGTCGGTTGTGTCGGCGAGAAGGTGAGAAATTGTTTCTGAAAGGTTCGCGCTGTATGACAGAGAAGTGCGCTATCGAGCGACGAAGCTATCCTCCTGGACAGCATGGGCAAAAGCGTCCGAGGAACTCTGAGTACAGCACGCAGCTGAGAGAGAAACAGAAGCTCCGCAGAATTTACGGTTTGATGGAGTGCCAGTTTCGCGGAGTGTTTGAGCGCGCGGAGCGCCAGTCCGGTATTACAGGAGAAGTGCTCCTGCGCTTGCTGGAATGCCGGTTGGACAATGTCGCCTACCGATTAGGGTTCGGCGCCTCGCGAAAAGAAGCCAGGCAACTGGTGAGCCACGGACATCTGACCATGAATGGCCGAAAAATCAATGTGCCTGGTGCACAGGTCAAAGCGGGAGATGTCATCAGCGTTAGGGAGCGAAGCCGCACATTGGTTTCGATCCAAACGGCTTTGGAGTCTGTCGAGGGACGAGGCATTCCAGAGTGGTTGGATCTCGACAAGACAGCCTTTAGGGGGACGGTGCGAGCACTGCCGTCGAAAGACCAGATTTCGTTGCCGGTGAATGAGCAGATGGTGGTGGAATTGTATTCCAGGTAGGCGTGGATTGTGGAAGCCGGTTTCTGCCGTGAACTGGTCCTGCTCAGCTGTCGGCTATTCGATGAGATGAAGGGGGAGTCATGATTAAAGCAATGAAAGACTTTCAGATCCCGATGCGGGTGGAAGTCGACAAGGACACGCATTCTCAAACGTTCGGCAGGTTTACGACTGAAGCCTATGAGCGTGGATTTGGGACCACGGTCGGCAACGCATTACGGCGTGTGCTGTTGTCGTCGCTGACTGGTGCGGCTGTGACTACGGTGAAAATTGAGGGGGTCCTGCACGAGTTTTCCACGATCCCTGGGATCACAGAGGATGTGACTTCAATTATTTTGAATGTCAAAGGACTGCGGCTTGCCTTACACACCGATAAGCCGAAGACGCTCCGCCTCAAGAAAAAAGGGCCGGGCGAAGCAAAGGGCTCCGATATTATTCATGACGCGGACGTCACCATCTTAACCCCGAATCTCCATATTGCGACGTTGGACAAAGATGCCTCGTTCGATATGGAAATGACGGTGAAGCATGGACGGGGCTATGTGCCTGCCGAGCGAAATAAGGAAGAAGGGTTGCCGATCGGTGTGATTGCGATTGACTCGGTGTTTTCACCGATCAAGCGCGTGAACTTTCATGTGGAGAATGCTCGTGTCGGACGCATGACCGATTACGACAAGCTGACTTTGGAAGTCTGGACGGATGGGACCATCTCGCCGCGCGATGCCGTGTCTACGGCGGCAGGCATTTTGCGTGATCACATCGATATCTTTATCAATCCCGATGAACGAGTCGAAGGGCGTGCCGATCTCGGAGGCGATGAAGGGCAACGGGAAGTCAACAAGCATCTGTTCCGTAGCGTAAACGAGTTGGAGCTGTCAGTTCGCGCTGCAAACTGTTTGAAGAATGCGAACATCAAAACCATTGCAGATCTCGTGCAGAAGACCGAAGGAGAGATGTTGAGGACGAAGAATTTCGGGAAGAAATCGCTCAACGAAATTAAAGAAATCTTGACGGAGATGGGTTTGGGGCTTGGTGTGAAGCTGGACGGAGCGCAACAGAGCAGCGGCGGTCAGAAGAGCGAGTAACGAAACAAGAGGGACTCCGTGCGTCATAGAAAAAAAGGCAGACAGCTTGGGCGACAGACGAAACATCGGTGGGCTCTGTTCAGAAGCCTCGTAACCTCGTTGCTCGAACATGAACGTATCGAGACGACAGAGGCCAAGGCGAAGGAAATTCGAGGATTTACGGATCGGATGATCACGCTTGGCAAGGCGGGAACATTACCCGCTCGTCGGCAAGCCCTCGCATTTATTCGGAGTAAGGACGTTGTCTCAAAATTGTTCAGCGACGTGGCGGTTCGATTTAAAGATCGCTCCGGTGGCTATACGAGGATGGTGAAGACGAGGCGGCGGATCGGCGATGCCGCAAAGCTTGTTGCAATCGAACTCGTCACGCGACCGGATACTACGGCTGCCAAGAAACAGGCCCCTGCTGCATCAACGCCTGCGAGTCCGGCAGCCAGCTAGCAGGTTGCTGAAATTTCCGTCGGAGAAATTAGGAGGGAGAGGCTGAGGTAAAGGTCTAGAACAATTTAATTCTTGCTCAGCTTTGACCTCAACCGTAGCCTGCGCTAGAACCCACTGTCTTGTTATCGTTTCGGTCATTTCCTATCTCATTCATTCCATTTCTATACTGAACAGACTATGCCGGGGTTGTGGCATAAGTTTACTTGGTTTTGAGCCCATGCTACTATCGTGCCAGTTTCCTACATGCTACTGAAAAAGGTACAGGGACAAGGTGTGGCAACGATGGGTACGGGGAGGTTTACTAACGCTCAGTGTGGTCTTAGCTTGTTTTCTTGGGTACCTGCTGATAACCAATTCGACAACGGCGCCCACCCCGACGGCGGCTGTGTCCGGATCTATAGACACAGCCGATGCCACTGTTTCCCAGTTTATGTTTACGCACACGAAGGGCGATACGGTCCAGTGGCAGGTGCAGGCGCAAGAGGCTCGGGTTTTTGAACGGAACAAGCAGGCGATACTCCAAACCGTCGCAGTCACACTCTTTGGGCGGCAGGGGAAAGAATTGACGGTGACAGGAGATGAAGGGACATTGAATACAGAGACGAAGAACTTTGTCCTCGCGAATCGATCAGAACCACTCGTGATTCAAACCGAAAGTGGATACGTGATCTATACCAACCACCTGGCTTGGACTGATCAGACGAGAGAGATTCGCACGCAGGATCCCGTCCGTATCGTGGGTCATGGGCTAGAGGTGACGGGTCGTGGGTTGTTGGGCCATTTGGACCGCGAAGAGTTTGAAGTCCTTGAGGATGTCCATGTGGATTTGGCTCCTGCTTCTTAACTTGGTCCCGCTTGGGATAGCTTCATTAAGTGAGTCGGCTAACGCTGCCCTCCCCAAAGGTGGTGGTGAGAGCGCGGTAAGCACGACCATTACGGCCAAGAAGATGACCGTAAAGAATCAGGATAGCCAGGCGGTCTTTGAAGGCGAGGTTGTACTGACTCGTGGATCACTGATTGTCCATTCCGATCGCATGGTGGTGATGTTTCGCGAACAAGACCCAGTGACGAGTCAGAACCAGAAAGGGCATCAATCCGTCAAAGGCGGCGAGATATCGAAAGGGCCTGATGCTGTGCCGGCGGTGTCGAATCGATCGGTCAATAGGATTGAGGCGACTGGACGTGTAAAAATCGAGAAGGATTCGGGGAGTGCGACCTGTGAGAAAGCGGTCTATTATCATGAGGGGGATAAGATCGTGCTGACAGGTGATCCGGTGGCTTGGGATAAGGGAACAAGGGTCAGCGGCAAGCAAATCACGATGTTTCTGGCGGAAGACCGGAGTGTGGTGGAAGGTGGCTCGCATGTGCGGATCGAGCCAGAGGGGAGAGCAGCCAAGTGATCGAGGCAATTCAGGGGCGAGCCGCGTCGACTGGCTCTCCGGTGATTGGTGCGAAAACGATCGGTCTGCGCGCGAAGGAATTGGTGAAAAGTTTTCGCTCGCGCAAAGTCGTAAAAGGAGTCTCGATCGAGGTCTGCGCTGGTGAAGTCGTGGGATTACTGGGGCCCAACGGGGCTGGGAAAACCACTATTTTCGATATGCTCGTTGGTCTGTGTCAGCCAGATGAGGGGGCGATCTCACTCGGTGAAGAGGTGATTACCGATCTTCCGATGTACCGACGCGCGCGGAAAGGAATAGGATATTTGCCTCAAGAATCATCTGTGTTTCGACGCTTGTCTGTTGAAGATAATATTCTGGCAATTCTTGAAATGCTGGACTACTCTCGTGCAGAACGTCGGGATCGAGTCGATATGCTCCTGAAGGAGCTGGACCTCTCTCCTATTCGAACGAGCATGGCCTATGCCTTGTCGGGTGGGGAACGCCGGCGGTTAGAAATTACTAGAGCACTTGCGACGAGCCCGTTATTCATGTTGCTCGATGAACCTTTTGCAGGAATAGATCCGATCGCGGTTGCGGACATCCAGCAGATTATTAAGCGATTGAAAGAAAAAGAGATCGGAATTTTGATCACCGATCACAATGTTCAGGAAACGCTTTCCATCACGGATCGGGCCTACATCATCAATGAAGGGCTGATTCTTGAGGCGGGTCCTCCTGAATTCATCGTCAAGAGTGAGGCGGCTCGGGCTGTCTATTTAGGGGAACGGTTCAAGTTATGATGCTGAAGGATCTGCGCGCATGAAGCTCAGGCTCGATCTTCGGCTGAGTCAAAAGCTGATCATGACTCCACAATTGCAGCAGGCGATCAAGCTGCTGCAATTGTCCAGACTCGAGCTGCAGCAGAGTCTAACCCAGCATTTGATGGAGAATCCGCTCTTAGAGGATATCCCCACTGAGGCGGAGGAAAGCGAGGCGACAGGTGCCGAGGAAAAGGCGGAAGATGCTGCGGCATCGGCGGATAGTGAGCCGTCGAATGTGGAAGAGTCGACTCCGGAAGAACGAGACACGCCGGATGAGATTTCAGCGGCCGGTTGGGAAGAGTACTTTGGAAGTGATCGTCGCATCGGGGGGTCTGAATCGCAGTCCTCCTCACAGGAGGAGTTTCCTTCCTATGAACAAACCATGTCGAAAGCGACATCCTTGGAAGACCATCTCCTCTGGCAGCTGTCGTTTTCCGGTTTATCCGACCGTGAAAAGGGGATCGGGCGGTTGATCATTGGTAACCTTGACGATGATGGTTATCTGCGCATGCCTCTCGCGGAGATCGTCGATGGCACCGACTTCACCGAGGTGGAAGCGGAGTCAGTCCTCAAGGACGTTCAAAGCTTTGATCCGACTGGCGTGGCGGCGCGAGACCTTGCGGAATGCTTGCTCTTGCAGATCGGACATTTGGGAAAGAGTCCCATGGGTTCTCTGGGGGCCAGGCCCGGCGCCTTGAAGGGCTCGATTGTTGAAGCCATTGTTCAACACCACCTCAAAGACTTGGAGAAGAAACAGTATGCGAGGATCGCGAAAGCCTTAGATGTCACGGTAGAGGAGGTGTTTCAGGCTACCAAGGTCATCGAAGTGCTCGAGCCGAAGCCCGGACGACCGTTTACGAACACACAAAACTATGTGATTGTCCCCGATGTATTCGTTGTCAAGAACGAAGGGGAATGGGTGGTATTGCTGAACGACGATGGGCTGCCCCGTATGCGCATCAGCCCATACTACAAGCAATTGATGGGGGCAAGTGAGAATGGGGCGGCTGAAACAAAAGCCTATCTGGACGAAAAACTGCGGGCAGCGCAATGGGTTATTCGGAGTATCGATCAGAGAAACAGGACGATCGTAAAGGTGGTGTCGAGTATCGTGAAATTTCAAGAGCAGTTTTTTGAAAAGGGCGTGCAGTATCTCAAGCCGTTGGTGCTGAAGCAAGTGGCTGAGGATATTGGGATGCATGAGTCGACCATCAGCCGTGTGACAGCCAATAAGTATATGTACTGCCCACAAGGGATGTTGGAACTGAAATTCTTCTTCAACGCAGGTTTGCAGCGGGCGGATCAGCCCTCCGATATGATGTCGTCCGTGACAGTGAGGGAGATGATTCGGAAAATGGTGGCAGAAGAAGATGTGAGCCACCCGCTCAAGGACGAGGAGATCGCCGCGCGGCTGCTTACACAGAAAGTTGTGATCGCCCGGCGGACGGTAGCCAAGTATCGGGCGGAAGAGCATATCCCATCCGCCACTCAGCGCAAGCGATTCTTTTAGCAGAGTGCTGAAAAAACCCGCCAACGTATGAAGCTCGATATCGGGTTTGTCTGGTCTGTCTGGTGTGTGGTTGAAAGAGATTAACCAGATGTAGAATGCAAACTAGATGAACCAGATCAACCGGTCTTACCAGCCTCGCTCACCTACCATGCGTCGACCATCACCACTCGTCGGTGCTTCCTGCCCGGTATCTCTCTTAGGTGGTATGGATGCTTAGAGTACAGAGACAGAGTCTATGCCACAGAGGAGCCGGAGTTATTCGCTCGAAAGGATGAATGCCTATGAAAATTACAGGACGACGCCTTGTGATAACACCGGCCCTCAGACAACACATTGAAAGCCGGTTTGAGCGGCTGGTGCGATATGAAGTGGCGCTGAGCCATCTGTCCGTGATTCTCAGTGTGAGCAAACTTCAGCATAGTGCGGAAGTCGTCTGTACGATACAAGGGAGAAGAATTCAGGCAAAAGCTTCAACGCCTGAAATGTACGCAACGGTCGACCAGCTTGTGGATCGCTTGGGAGCCCAGATCAGAAAACACAAGGAACGTCAGGCTGATCATAAAGAGCCGGCGAAGCGGTTGTCGCGTAAGGTCTCTCCTCCTGTTCCCCGTAATGAAGAAGAGGAACTGGAAGTCATCCGTCCGGTCCGACCTGTCCTGACTCTCGAAGATGCCAAACGTCAATTAAATTCTCTGCCTGGTTCATTACTGGTGTTCACTGCGCTGGCTTCTGGAAAGCTGCAGATTCTGCAGCGTGTAGACCGTAATCGAATGATCTTGATCGATCCGTAAGGGGCAGGCAGGTATGGCCGGACTCAACTTGGTTGTGATCAGCGGTCTTTCAGGTTCAGGAAAGTCGCATGCCCTCAAGTGTTTGGAAGACGTTGGGTATTTCTGCACTGATAATTTACCGCCGGCTCTTCTGCCAGCCTTTGTCGAGTTATGCCACCAGCAGGGGGGCGAAATTAAGAATGTTGCGCTCGGCATAGATGTCAGGGAGCGTGTATTCTTTTCCAATCTCGTGGGGATTCTCGATCGAGTCAAGGTGCTCGGTCACGCGGTTGAGTTAGTATTCTTTGAAGCCCGTGAGGAAGTGCTGGTTCGTCGATTCTCTGAGTCTCGGAGGCCCCATCCGCTCCTATCTCATCTCCCTGTATTGGAAGGAGTCCGGTTTGAAAAAGATCGTCTCGCCGATCTACGGCGCCACGCAGACCGGATCATTGATACCTCGGATTTGACGGTGCATGAGTTGCGGGAGTTGTTGATCAGGGAGTTCAGACGGGAGGATGCGCCGCACAAGTTAACCATTTCACTCGTGACATTCGGTTACAAGTTCGGCGTACCGTACGACATCGACCTCTTGTTCGACGTCAGGTTTTTGCGGAATCCATTCTTCGTTCCTGACCTCAAGCCATTGACAGGAGAGGACCCACGGGTGCGGACCTATGTGTTGACCGATCCGGACGCCATTGCCTTCGTCGGGCAGCTGGAGGGCTTCTTTAAATTTCTCATTCCTCTTTTTGAACGAGAACGCCGGAGCTATGTGAATGTTGGGATTGGCTGCACAGGGGGACGACATCGGTCCGTGGCGATTGCAGGTCGGCTCCAAGAAAGTTTTTCAGCGCTTGGTTATCAAGTGACTGCCGCGCATCGCGATCTCGACAGGCAATAATCCTCAGAGCTTCTAGCCCGCTCTTCTACTGCAATATTACAACCATTAGGCTTGTTTTCAGGCCTGTGTATCGACAGTGATTTGCTTGACAGGTGGCGGCCATGAACTATACTTAGCCTGTGCATAAAGCCGGGCTTCACTGTAGCCGCGCCATCTAGACACTTGACGGATCTGATTCACGCCGAAGTGGCTTCTCATAATAAGTTTAGAGGGATCAGGAGTATTTGTCAGGGCGCGCTGAGTGAAGAGAAATGCTGGTAGCCCGCCGAGCGTTCACGCATGCGAACTCCAGTGTAGTGACGGCATATTTCCAAGGATTCTGCAGGTTGCTCATGGCGGATACTCATAAAGCGAAACTGCTCTGTCTTCGCAAATCGATTTTGAGATAGGTTCTAGAAATATTTTCCTTATTTGGAGCGGTCAAGTTCGTTGGAGTACGGTCATGAGGGACATACTGCGTGAAATTCACATAAAGATTTGCGCTCCGCGAATAGTCATGTACAGTCAGGGGCACGTATGTTGAGTTCATTTAAAAGTCTAGCCGAAACGGACTTGTTTTCGATGTTCACCCCGAAGCGGCAGCTCGTCGGGTTGGATATCGGGTCAAGCGGGATCAAACTCGTTCAGTTGAAAGAAAGCCGTGGGCGATACATTCTCCAGAAGTTTGGCTTCAAACCACTCGAGCCGGAGGTCATCGTCGATGGCACGGTGATGGATGAGGGGCGAGTGGTATCGGCGATTAAGGAGTTGTTTGAGGAAACGAAGATCAAGGTGAAGCAAGTTGCGGTGTCGATTTCCGGCCACGCGGTGATTATTAAAAAAATCAGCCTGCCGCCGATGCCTGAAGAGGAGTTGGAAGGGCAGGTACGGCTTGCTGCGGAGCAGTACATCCCCTTCGACATAAATGAAGTGAACATCGACTTCAGCGTATTGCCTTCTTCGGAAGCAACGGGTGATACCCAGGGAGAGATGTCGATCATTCTCGTAGCAGCCAAGAAGGACAAGATCAATGAGCTGACCGAACTTGTCAAAGGGGCCGGGCTGCTTCCGATCGTCATGGATGTCGATGCTTTCGCAATCGAAAACATGCATGCGATCAACTACCCCGTTTCGCAGGAGGAAACGACCGCGCTCGTCAATATCGGCGCGAGTGTCATGAATGTCAATATTGTTCGAGGCGGCACCTCGCTGTTTACGCGTGATATTCCCATCGGGGGAAATCGCTATACGGAAGCGATTCAGCGGGAATTGGGGATGTCCTATGATGAAGCAGAGGAAACGAAGAAAGGCGGGCGTTCGGTGGGGAGCAATGAGGCCACATTGACGACGGTCGTCGACAGTGTCAATGCAGAGGTGGCGTCGGAAATTGCTCGGACCATCGATTATTTCAAGTCAACCATGTCGGATGTGGATGTTCAGCAGGTGCTTTTGTGCGGAGGGGGCGCGCAGGTCAAGGGTTTGGTCCCGCAGCTGAGTGACCGGATGCAAGCCATTGTCGAAGTTGCGAATCCGTTCGGTGAAATCGACACCTCAGGAAGTGGTTTTGATCAGAATGAGCTAGCTGAAATGGCTCCGCTGGCCGCCGTGGGGGTTGGATTGGCGCTCAGATCGGTAGGGGATCGATGATTCGCATTAATTTACTGCCTGGACCCAAGGGGCACAAGGCCAAGCCTCAGTATGATGTCAGGGCACAGGCGTTGTTGGGTGTAGGCGTGTTGTTTATCACCCTCGCAGGGTGCTGGTGGTATTCGGCGGCACTCGATGAAGAGATCACCGCACGGCAGGCCGAAAAGCTTGACAAGGAAAAGCAAGTTGCACAACTGAAGGAGCAAGTGAAGCAGGTTTCCGATTTCGAGAGTCGGAAGAAAGTCCTGGAAGACAAAAACCGAATTATCGACGAATTGGAAAAGTCGCGTGTCGGCCCTGTCAAGGTGCTCGACCATGTCAGCCAGAGCCTAGAACCGCTGAAGGTGTGGCTCGTGAGAGTGGCGGTCACTGCAAACGAGATCGAGCTTGAAGGTCGTGCGGCAACCAATGACGATGTGGTGGAATTCGTGAACAACCTGCGCCGGACCGACTATTTCACGAATATCAATCTCCAAGAGAGCCGAGCGGCGGTGGAGAATCAACTCAATATCTATCAGTTCAAACTGGGCTTCCGTCTCAAAGGTTAAGAACCATGAAGCTACCTGCTGTAAATCTTGACCTCTTGCGGTCGATCCCATTGGTTCAGAAGGTGGGGCTTTTAGTGATGGTTCTCGCCGGGATTATCGTGGGCTTCTACTATTATGTCGCTGAGCCAAAGTCTACGGAGATCGCAGCGCTCCAGGGGGAGATTGGCGGGCTCGACACTCAGATTCAAACATTGACCATTAAAGTCAGGCATCTTGATGAACTCATTGCTGCCAACAAGCAACTTGAGATCGAACTCGCGAAAAAGAAAGAGCGATTGCCGCCTGAAGAGGAGGCAGTGATGTTGCTCAAGCAGGTATCAGATCTAGGGATTCGTCTTGGGCTTGACATTAAGCTGTGGAAACCCAGTGCCAAGACCGAAGATCCATCGAAACTATTTGTCAAGATGCCGGTCAATGTCGAGGTCTCTGGTGGCTACCATACCGCGGCCTTGTTTTTCGACCGAATCAACGCATTGCCAAGAATTGTGACCGTATCCGGCCTTAAGATGGGAGCTCCAAAGGTTGAGAGGGGGCGGTTTGTCACCCAAACGGTGTTTGACCTTGTTGCCTATGCGGCGCCAGAGGAAGTCAAGCTGGCTGCGGCGGTTCCTGCGAGCCCTCAGAAAAAATAGGGCACAGTGTCGTCAGCAGTTCGAGGCCCAAGCGATGGATGTCACCTGTGAAAATGAGCAATTGACCATGAAGACAACAAAAATAGCTCTGCTTGGATGTGCGTGCCTCCTTGTCTCAGTCGGCCTGTGCTTTGCGGAGACGGAGCAAGCACCAACCGCGGTAGCCGGCGATCAGACTGCTCAACCAGTCGCACCCAATTCAACGGTGGAGCCAATAAGCACACGTTCCTATGACCCGTCCGGGCGTCGCGATCCCTTCGTGCCGGTGTTGCAACAATTGGGAGTCGGGACGATCGACCCCTCGTTACCTCCGCTCCAACGTGTCGGGCTGACGGAGATGAATCTGATTGCTGTCGTATGGGGGGCGTATGGCAACACGGCTATGGTCCAGACGCCTGATGGAAATGGATACACAGTGCGCCGAGGAACGCGTATCGGTCCTAATAATGGCGTGGTAAGTGCTGTGACGGAGAAAGGTATTGTGGTGCAAGAGCGGTTTACAGATGTGTATGGGAGTAAACAGGAGCGGGAATATGTCAAGCTCCTCCACCCGAAAGAGGGCGCAGAATGACACCTAAGCAGACCGTAACAACCACAGCATTCGTTCGCGTGCTCTCGGCGGTGGGAGCGCTGACTGTCCCGATGGCCATACCATCGTTGGGAGCACCAATCGAGGTTTCTGTCGACGATTCAAGTATGCCTTCGAGCATCGAGGGAGGAGGGGCAGCAATCCTGACCAGTATCGATGTTCAGCGTGGCACGAACGACATCCGCGTCGTCATCTCGGGGGACGGCAAACTACCGCATCATGAAGTGACGCGTCTCGATGAACGGCGTCTCCTGATTGACATTCCAGGTGTCGCTTCCGCCATCAGTAAGCCTGCTATATCTGTCAATCATCAGTTCTTGAAGCGAGTCCGTACGGGTTATCATGGTGATAGAGTACGGGTGGTATTAGATCTTACCGGTACGGTTGCCTACTCAGTTGAACCGCAAGGGGCGAATCTTGTTGTGACGCTTCGGGAGGGCGTTGGTACAGAGGTGGGGGCGGATAAGGACTCATCCCGTGGCGAGGCGGTCGAAACGATCGGATCAGAGAATCGTGTAATGCCGGTGGTCCAGGCGGCTGCCACTTCTCGGGTAGGTCAGCGGACAACGGCACTTTTTCAGCGCAACCCAATGAAATTTTACGTACAGCCGGTTCAGATGACATCCGGAGCAGATGCTGGTGAGGTAGGCACGCCAAAGGAAGATTTGGTTGTTGGGGAAACGCACTTTATCGGCCGGCGCATTTCACTGGATTTCCAACAGGCCGACATCAGTAATGTGCTGCGTCTCATCGCCGAAGTCAGCGGATTTAACATGGTTGTCGGTGAAGGGGTCAAGAGCAAGGTTACGATGAAGCTTGTGAGTGTGCCCTGGGATCAGGCGCTCGATATGATTTTGAAGATGAACGGGTTGGGCAAGATCAGACAGGGCAATATCCTATGGATCGATACGTTGGCGAATATTGCGAAACAGCAGAATGAAGAGGCTCAGGCGAAGGATGCAAAGATAAAGGCAGAGGAACTGGTTGACCGAGTATTCTATATCAGAAACCTGCAAGCGATGGAACTCATGACGTCCCTTCGGCAGTACTTGAGCCCGAGAGGGCTCATGCAAATGAGCCAGGGGTCCAATGCCCTCATTGTTCGGGATACTGAGAGCAAGGTTGGGGTGATGAAGCAGCTGATCGACGGGCTCGACCTCGAAGTACCTCAAGTCCAAATCGAAGCCAGGATAGTCCAGGCCGACACGACCTATTCCCGTTCCCTGGGCGTTCAGTGGGGTGTCCAGAATGTGAATCTGCTTTCGGGCGGGGCGGTAGCGAACTTCAAATCTGGTACGACTGGTGCATTTGGCGCTCAAACGTCTAACTTTCTGGTCAATCTTCCCGCGACAGTCGGTGGATTGACATCAACCCCTGGTGTCGGGTTTACGATTGGGAAAACTGATGGAGCGTTGCTTGACATGCGGTTGTCGGCAGGTGAGTTGCTCGGTCTGAGTAAAGTCATTGCCGCACCGAAGGTCACGACCTTGGACAAGCGTGAGGCCAAGATCTCACAGGGAGAATCGATCCCGTTCCAGACGACTTCTCTCCAAGGGACCCAGACAACCTTTGTGGATGCGAACTTGGAACTGAACGTGACTCCTCAGATTACCTCCCGTGATCCGAAGGAAACAGGTAAGCAGATCATGATGAAGGTTCGTGCGACCAGAAATGCCGTCGGTGCACGAAGCAATCCGGCCGGTCCAAGTATTGACCGACGCGAAGCCAATACCCAGGTCCTGATCCGCGATGGCGAAACGATGGTGGTCGGCGGGGTCTTTATCGATCAACAGACCAACAGTGTGATAGGTATCCCCTATCTCTCTCGCATACCTGTTTTGGGATGGCTCTTCAAGTCGAAGAGCGAGGCTGTCGCAAAACAAGAGCTGCTGATCTTCTTGACGCCGAGTATCGTGAAGAGTTCGTAGCGGTCGTTCAAGGAACCCTCTCCCGCTGTCTGCCTACTCCTTTCTCGGGCCTGGCCAGTTCGCCAGGCCTGGACAAGCATCGTAGCAGACACCAGAACAGCCCCCAACGCTACATAAAGGTTCGAGGGACAGCCCTGCCTCCGGAGGTCCGCCGTAGCAGCGGACCAAACCGTTGTGATACCATCCTCCCTGATGTTGACCCTCGAAAATCGTCGTTCCCTCAGACAAAGTGCGCGGTGAAGCCAGACCTTCCTAACCTCAAATGGATGGGACAGGCGACCGGGATATTGAGCCAAGAAAGACCGTCGTTGAGCATGGCTTCGGTGGCAGAACAGATTGTCCCAGTGACCTTGGGGGAGCGAAGCTACAACATCGCTCTGCATCCCGGGTTACTTGTATCAGTGGGTGACAGGCTTAAGGCCCTTGCCACTTCTTCGAAGATCGGGGTTGTGACAGATCGGCATGTGGCAAGCCGTTATCTTCAAGGAGTCCTTCGGTCGCTTCGCAAAGCGGGATACGATCCGACCCCGATCATCTTGCCGCCAGGAGAACGAACAAAAACGCTAGGCACAATTGCCAAAATTCTCGATAAGTTGGCGACGCAGAAGTTCGAGCGGAAGTCCTTATTGCTGGCACTTGGGGGTGGCGTCATCGGTGATATTACAGGCTTTGCTGCAGCAATCTATCAACGGGGAATTCCGTTCGTCCAAGTGCCGACAACACTCGTGGCTCAAGTGGATTCCAGTGTCGGCGGCAAAACCGGCGTGGACCATCGCTTGGGAAAGAACCTGATCGGAGCATTTTATCAGCCGTGCGCTGTATGGATCGATCCTCTCACGCTGCGTACCCTGCCCCGCCGCGAATGGATTGCCGGTTTAGCCGAAGTGATCAAATATGGCATCATTGCCGACGAGGAGTTCTTCGCGTTTTTGGAAAAGGAGATTCCTGCTCTGTTGAAACTCGAAGAAGCGCCTGTTCTGCGCGTGATACAGCGATCCTGCGAGATCAAAGCGCAGGTGGTTGCCGGAGACGAGCGGGAGTCGGACCGCCGGCGTATTCTCAATTATGGGCATACGATAGGTCATGCGCTGGAGTCACTCGCAGGCTATCATGGGTTGATCCATGGAGAAGCGGTCGGGATCGGGTTGGTGCAGGAAGCGGATTTGGCCTATCACATGGGCCTCTGTGGGTCAGAAGTTGTCGAACGGATCAGAAGTTTGGTGCAGCGAGCCGGGTTATCCGAACAGGTCCCGCAGACATCCTTTGCGTCTCTCTGGGGCGCCATGCAACATGATAAGAAGGTACTCGGAGGGCGGGTCGTCGGGGTATGGCCGGTGAAGGTCGGGGAAGTGATCATTCGTCCGATCGAGCGACAGATCTGTGCAGCATGGTTTCAGAACAAACATGGGCGTGGGAGTCGGATACAGAGCCGCCGTCAGGTCTCCGCACGAGGGTAGATTGCTATGACGACCACACGCACGCCATCAGTGGCTCATCTCCAACAGGCTTTACGTGAGAAAGCGCGTGAAGTGGACGTGCTCCACCGCATCTCCGCGTCGATCAGCAACCAACTGGATCTGGAAGCGATTCTCAAACATATCGTCGAAGTAGTCGTCGAAGTCACCAAGGCGGACGCCTGCCTCCTGTATCTCTTGTCAGATACCCAAGATGAACTCATCCTTCGAGCCTCGAAAAACCCTCATCCCAAATTGATCGGCCGCATCACGATCGGGTTGGGAGAGGGCATTACCGGGTGGGTTGCGCAGGAACGAACGCGCGTCGTAATCCCGAGCAATGCGAACGACGATCCACGGTTCAAGTTTTTCCATAACCTCCCCGAAGACCGCTACCAGGCCTTTGTCTCCGTGCCTATCATGGCCAAAAAAGAAGTGGTCGGCGTGATCAATGTTCAACATAAACGCCCAAAACGCTATCAGGCGGATGAAATTGCATTACTCTCGACTATTGCCAATCAAGTCGGAGGAGCGATTGAAAACGCGAGACTCTACGATCAAATGCAACGCAAAGCCTTGCAAGTGGAAACGCTGTCGCAGGTCTCGGAAACCGTCGCGTCCAACCGGCTGATCAAAGATGTGCTGCAACTCATGGTGACGATGACCGCGCAACTGATGAACTCCAAGATCTGCTCAATCATGTTGTTGGACGAAGCCAGCGGGGAGCTGCGGATCGAGGCGACGCAGAGCCTCAGCGAACAGTATCGCCGCAAGGCGAACTTGAAAGTGGGGCAGGGGATCAGTGGCCGCGCGGTGAAGGAGCGCCGGCCGATCATTGTGGCCGATGTCACCACCGACCGGGATTATGTGTACCGGGACATGGCCAAGCAGGAGGGGCTCTGCTCCTTGGTATCGGTGCCGATGATGGTGCGTGAAAAAGCGATGGGAGTGATCAATAGCTATACGTCCATTCCGCATGTGTTTACCGGCGAAGAGGTCAAGCTGCTCCAGGCCATCGCCAATCAGGCTGCCATTGCCATCGAACATACGGCCCTGGTCGAGAGGTCCCTTGAGATGCAGGAGGCGCTGGCGGTTCGAAAGCTCATGGAGCGGGCCAAGGGTTACCTGATGCGTTCGAGGCGACTGACGGAAGAAGAGGCCTTCAAGCTCATTCAGCGGCAAAGTATGGATTTGCGGAAGTCGATGCGCGAGATAGCTGAAGCAGTGCTCTTAGCCGGAGAACTCGACCAACGGGTTGAAAAACATCGGGCCTAGATTAGAAACGCGCGAGACTTTTACGGCTTTGACCGGTTCCGCCCCGCTTCCTGCTCAGCCAGTTTTTTCTTGATCTCCTGCAACTCTTTCCGCACCTCCTCCATATCGGTATCCCGCTGAGCGGGTTTCCCCGTCGTAGGTGTCTGTGGTTGGGCGGCAGTCGGTCGTATTTCTGCCGGGGCGGGCATTGTGGCGAGCAGGCCGTAGTCGATTGCCAGAGTTGTATCGGTTGAAAGCGCTGTTCGATAGCTGTCGGAGCGCTTGGCAGATTCCGGAACGAAGTGTACCGTGCGGTTTGCCATTCCTGACGGATTGAAAATCCGCCGATTGGCTGTGGTACTCGTTTCGGCCCGTTTCGTCCGGTAGTGATACTCGGTCAAGGTCAGATACAGCGACTGTCCATAGGCATAGAGCAAACCCGCCGTCGATTCTTCGGATATTTCTCCCGATGGCAGGTCAGACTCACAGGTACCGGGAAAACGCACGGAGTCCACGCAGAAAGTCAGCCCGGCAATTTGCGAATTGGCTGATGCACCGGCCTGGACGACGCGAAACCCGACCTGCTGGTCCGATGCAGCCCTGGCGAGTCCTGCGACCAGCAGCGGCGCCAGGTACTCAATGTCCTTGTCCTCAAACCCTCGATCGACCACTGTCTTGCCGGGGATCAGGTTTCCCAGGACCACCCCCCGGCTATCCTTGACGACCACGCCGCGAAGGACTCGTGCCATCGTATCTACTGATAACGTCACGGGGTGAGCGGCGTGAAAAGACCGATCGGGAATCCGTTCCACGTGCACAGCGCCGCGTTCGGACTCATGGATCGTGACGTCCAGATCAGGCCCAGTCGCGCAGGCAGACAGGATCATAGCGATTCCGATCAGCAGGACAAGGGCACGTTGTGAATGATTAGACATCGTCAATTCGTACTGTATATGCCAGCAGCCAGTTTAGCATAACCTAAATGGCGAGGACACCGGCAACTTCCTCCAAGTATAAGAGCGCATCCTGCCACTTGACAGGAGGGCAAGAGACTCCGAGAATCAGCACCCCAACTGTATGGGTTGAGTAATGGACAGCGACGTCCATCGATTCAGCCGGAACGTAAGCAAAGGACAATGGCGTCCTGTCGGAACAGACAGAATGACCAGAATGGCCTTTTCTCCTTCCACAGCAAGCCCTCCACGGTCATCTCGAGAGCATGGAATGACCATGTCTGAAGCCAAGGCTCCCCGCCCCTATTCCTGGTTGCTGGTCCTTATCAGTGTCCTGCCGCTTGTTATGTTGGCGATAAGCGCAGTTGCGCTCCGCTACATCGAAACCCGCATGATCGCGACAGCAGGCGAAACCCTCGCTCAGTCAGCCGCCGAAGTCTCGGACAAAGTGGATCGATTTCTGATCGAACGGCATGGCAATGGGCTGATGATGGCAAAGACATTCAGCGTGCAGCCATACAGCCGCGAGTTTCAGGCTGCCTATATCGATGGGATGAAGACTGCGTACCCGGACTACTTATGGATCGGCGCCACGAACGAGCAGGGACAGGTTGTGGTGGCCACCGACCCAGCCACGGTGGGGAGAGACTACAGCGCCGAACCCTGGTTTCAATCCGCGCGTAACGGGATGATGGTTCACATGGGGGACGTAGAGCCATTCGCGGTGATGGGCGGCCCTGACGCGATAGCCGTGACAGCCCGCATTACCGGACCGAGCGGAGAATTTCTGGGGGTCGTGACGACGCGGGTGGCGATTACCGGGTTGGAAAATATCATGACGGGAACCCGTCGGTCTTTTCAGCAGCGTGAGGGATTCTGGGGGGCGCTGGAATACCAATTTCTGACTGACAAGGGGGTGGCCTTCATCGATTCGGATCTCGATCACAAGGGCCACGTCAATCTCAAGCAACTCGGCCTGCCGTCAGCCCTGGCAAGCGAAGGGTCCCTGTCCAATTATGTCGAGGAGGAGCACCTGCGTCGTCACGTGCCGGTCATCACCGGCTATGCCAGAACTTCCGCCCGTCGCGGATTTGAGAATATACGTTGGACGGTGCTGATGCGCATGGATCGGAGCGACGTACTGGCGCCGATTCGAGAGGTCCTCTGGAATCTTGGCCTGGCGGGCGGCGCCCTGGTGATTCCGACTTTCGGTCTCTTGGTGTGGACTGTGACCCGAGTGCGGAAAGAATATCGGCATGCGCAGGAAGAGCGTGCGCTTGCCAGGGAGGCAGAAGCGTCGCTCCGCCAGAGTGAGGCCCGCACCAGGCGCATTGTCGAGATGGCGTTGGATGGCTTTATCGGAATGGATGCAGCAGGGATCATTATCGAGTGGAATGTCCAAGCTGAACAGATTTTCGGCTGGTCCAGGCAAGAGACCATCGGCCGACTCCTTTGTGACACCATCATTCCGGCACGACACAAGGAAGCCCATGAACGGGGATTGCGTCACTTCCTCGCAACCGGTGCAGGACCGATATTGAATCGACGTATCGAAATCGACGGCCGGCATCGGGACGGGCACGAGCTTCCAATAGAACTGGCGATCTCCCCGGTCCTGGGGCAGGGGGGAGCCTACACGTTCAGCGCGTTCGTCCGCGATATTTCGGCGCGGAAGCTTGCGGAGGAGCAGAGCCGCTTGTACCAAGAAGAATTGCAACAACTCAATGAGGCGTTGGATAAGCGGGTGCAGATCAGGACACAAGAGCTGGCCGCGGTCAACGAATCATTAGTCGCGGAAGTCGCCGAACGGATGCAGACCGAGGCATCGCTCGAAAACAGCCGGCAGGCGCTGCAGAAATTGGCGCTTCAGCTGTTGCGTGTGCAGGAGGATGAGCGGCGCCGCATCTCGCGCGATTTGCACGATGACATCAATCAGCGGCTCGCGCTGCTTGCCATGGATATCGAAGGGGTAGAACGACGGCTCAGCTCCTCGCCGGACCACTTGGGCCGGGCCGTCCGGGCGATACAAGATCGGGTTGTGGAATTGTCCGACGTGGTGCGTCATTTGGCCTATCAGCTGCATCCCTCCATCCTCGACGACCTCGGTCTCCCTATCGCCCTGCAGCGGCTGGTCGACGAGTTTACCGCTCGAAGCCGAATCCAGGGGAGTTTTGAGCAGAAGAATATTCCCTCTGTCATTCCCCAGGAGGTCGCGGCCTGTCTCTACCGCGTGGCTCAAGAAAGCCTCAGCAACGTGGCCCGCCACGCCTCGGCCTCTCGCGTCGATGTGGAGTTGAGCCGATCTCGATCCGGGCTGAGCGTCACCATTACGGATAACGGAGTGGGATTCGACTTAGATCAGCCGCGGCATGGACCACATGGACTGGGGTTGCTCGGCATGAAAGAGCGGGTCGCCTTGGTTCAGGGGGACTTGCAAGTTGTATCAGCCGTGGGGAAGGGAACGAAGGTGCAGGTCGTGGTACTCGTTCCGGAGGAGGTGTCATGAACAGGCCGCGGGTGCTCCTGGGCGATGACCATACTCTGGTGCTGGACGGATTCCGGAAGCTCTTGGAGGATCAGTGCGAGATCGTGGGCACGGCGGAAGACGGCCGTACGTTGGTTCGAATGGCCCAGGAGCTTGAGCCCGATCTTGTCACGCTGGATATCTCGATGCCTCAGCTCAATGGAGTTGATGCAGCCAAAAAGCTGAAGAAGATTCTGCCTCGCACCAAGTTGATCTTCGTGACCATGCATGCCGACCCGGCCTATGTGAATGAAGCCTTCAAGGCCGGCGCCTCCGGCTATCTGCTCAAACGATCCGCCGGTTCAGAATTACGCCAAGCCATCCAATCAGTCATGGACGGACAGTGCTATGTCACTCCGCTGGTTGCGAAGGGTCTGGTTCAGACAGTCGTCACAGGGACCAAACCTCCGGATCTGAAAGAGAGGTCCTTGACTGTGCGCCAACGGGAGGTGTTGCAACTTGTGGCAGAGGGGAAGACAGTCAAGGAGATTGCATCGGCCCTCAATCTCTCGCCGAAGACGGTCGAGTTTCATAAGTCGCAGCTCATGACACAACTCGATCTCCACACGACGGCGGAGCTTACCAAATACGCCCTCGTCCACGGCCTCCTCGCATCGGAGTAACGCCCCGCATCTCTTGCCCAGGCACAATGCCCCCACGAGCCCAAAGTATTGTGGATCTGTCCACCGGCAGCTTTGTCACATGCTGATGCAGGTTGAGGTTGAGTGGAGATCTTTCTTTTTTCATCTCAGCCTTAACCTTAACCCCAACCTTCCCATAGCGCCGCTAGGGAGATTCCCTCAGGTTCCTAGGGAGATGCCTAGTGTGTTTATCATTTCTTTCAGCGTATAGAAGCCGCCAGTCATCCGAGAGGTGAATCGGTTGCAGGGGGCTGGAGGGTGCGCACAAGGGCGTGCGCCGCGACGATGCCGTCGAAGTGAGAGATCCTAAGATGAGTGAGCAATGGGATCATCAACGGGGCATGGGAGGCTGTCACCATGAAGGTAGATAGAGGAAGAAGAAAGACACTGTTTGTGGTTGCGTGGCTACCCCTGGCGCTCTTAGCCGGGATGACATACGTGCTGCCGAGTGCTTACGCCGGCGGCACGATTAAGGTAGACGATGACAAGTGGATCAGTCTTGGAATGGGTACGCGCGCAAGTTTCAATATGGTCGAAGATGGATCGGCGAGCGGTGGACAAGCCAGCAACACCTTCGGCATCAACAATGCTCGTATTTATATCAACGGAGGGATTCATAAATACGTCAAGTTCGAATTCAATACCGAATGTTTTAACTGTACGGCCGGGGCAGGTAATGGTAACGGATCTTCAGGAAATGCCTTCGGGGCCAATTCTAGCATCGGGATTCTGGATGCGATCGGGAAGTTTGAGATTAATGAGGTAGCGAACGTCTGGTTCGGGCGCATGTTGGTGCCGACAGAGCGTGGCGAACTGAATGGTCCGTTCTACCATGCCACCTTCGACGGCTTTAGAACACCGTTCAATCAATCAGACTTCAGCGGGAACTTTGGCACAGGCGGGGCTGGTCTCTATGGCCGTGACAATGGCGTGACCTTCTTCGGGAAGGTCCATCCAGGCGGCACACATCTGCAATATGTCGCGGGGATATTTACGGGACTGCAGTCTGGTGGTTCAGCCTGCAACTTTCCTCAATTAAGCGTAGGCGGCAGCGGAGCGGTAACCGCTGCTGTCCCAGTCTATAGCGGAGCTTGCGGGCCCAATCAAAGGAACCAGCTGAAGTACGCCGGACGTCTCACGTTGAACTTGCTGAACGAAGAGAAGAATCCCGGTTACTATACCAGCGGTACCTACTATGGGACAGCCGGTGATATTCTCGCGCTTGCGGTAGGGGGAGAGTATCAGAATTCCGGCGCTGGTACAGCGATAAATAGCAGCTTCTACGGGAATCTTACCACCGACCTCCTGTATGAAAAAGTACTCGGGAATGACAGTGGCGTGGTCACAGTGAACGCTGAATTTAAGCGGTATTGGGCACAGAACCAAGCCGCCTTTACCGACGCGTCATCAAACCTAGGCGGCTGCTTCTGCATGTTCGGCGGGACGGCATGGACCGGCTATGTCCTGTATCTGTTTCCAACTGAGATAGGGATCGGGAGATTTCAGCCCTATGGGAGATATACAGGCCAAAACGGTGAGTTCTCCGGCGTACGCGAAGAATTTGAACTCGGCCTGAACTATGTCATTGCCGGTCACAATGCGCGCATCTCGACCTACTGGCGGAACGGCAATATCGGCGGCACCAGCACCTATAACGGGCAGAACACGAACTACGCCCCCGGGTCGACGGGTCAGCACATCGATACGTGGGTTATGGCCTTACAGCTACAGTATTAGGCAAGGTGACTGTTAGGTCACAGTCCAACGCAAGGCAGTGAAGAGTCATCCTATGGCCGTATGTTTATGCTGTCGATCTGACATAACATCACAGTGTGAGTGAAAGGAGTCCGAATCATGGAATCGAATAAGCCCGATAAGGCTAACCCGGTCGAACCGGACAAGGTTGCTGCGGGTGAGCAAGAGGGCCCCTCGCGGCGTGAGCTGTTGGTCAAAGGAGGCAAGGTAGTGGCAGGCATAGGGGTCGCCTCCCTGCTCGGCAACTTGGGCAACTGGGCCCTGTCCTATGCGGCAGACAAGGAACCAATCAAGATCGGGATACTGCACTCCCTCAGTGGAACCATGGCGATCAGCGAAGTCTCACTCCGCGATACAGTCATGATGGCGGTGGAAGAGATCAACGCGAAGGGTGGAGTGATGGGCCGGATGATCAAGCCGGTCGTTGTCGATCCGGCCTCAAACTGGGACCTCTTTGCCGAAAAGGCTAAGCAGCTCCTGTTACAAGATAAAGTGGCGGTCGTCTTCGGCTGCTGGACCTCGGTCAGCCGTAAGTCGGTGCTGCCGGTCTTCGAGAAAAACAACGGGCTCTTGTTCTATCCCGTCCAGTATGAGGGCGAAGAATGTTCGCGCAATGTCTTCTACACCGGCGCCGCCCCGAACCAGCAGGCAGTGCCGGCGGTGGATTATCTGATGAGCAAGGAGGGGGGAGGATTCACGAAGTTCTATTTGCTCGGTACCGATTACGTGTATCCCCGCACCACCAACAAGATCCTGAGGGCGATGCTGCTGGCGAAGAAAGTACCGGCGGACAGCATCATGGAAGAATACACCCCGTTCCACCACCAGGATTACCAAACCATCTGCGGCAAACTGAAGAAATTCGCCGCGGGCGGAGGAGCTGCCGTGATCAGCACGATCAACGGAGACAGCAACGTGCCGTTCTATAAAGAGTTTGCGAACCAGGGGTTGCGGGCCGAAGATGCCCCGATCATTGCCTTCAGTGTGGCGGAAGACGAGTTGCGTGGAATGGATACGTCCGCGCTGGTCGGGCACCTGGCGGCTTGGAACTATTTTCAAAGTGTCGATACGCCGCAGAACAAAAAGTTCGTGGCTGATTTCAAGGCCTATTGCAAGAAGAACAATCTGCCGGACGGCGAGAAGCGGGTTACGGACGATCCGATCGAAGCGGCCTACTTTGGGACGTATATCTGGAAGCAAGCGGTCGAGAAGGCCGGGTCGACCGATGTCGACAAGGTCCGCAAGGCAGTCTATGGCAGCAAGTTCCTGGCGCCTGGCGGTGAGATCATGATGGATGCGGCCAATCACCATACCTATAGACCGGTACTCATCGGCGAAATCTTGGCGGATGGGCAGTTCAAGACAGTTTCCCGTTCGAAGGGGCTGGTGAAGCCGGAACCCTGGAGCGAATATACGAATCCTGACAAGGGTTGCGACTGGGTCGCTCATCAAGGGACCTATCAAAAATAGCGCGTGACTTAGAGGGGGCTACTGGTAGCCCCCTCTAAGAGGGCGAGAAGTTCGGTTGACGGGACGAAAGATCTCCGTCATTCGTGTGTCTTATGGAGGAGGCGCTTTACAATCGTGAATATTTTTCTCGGCCACACAGTTGCAGCAGTCGGTATCGTGGGCCTACTCCTGTTCCCCGGACAGATCGGGGCAATGGCAGCGGATGAGCCTGTTGCCGTTGCTCCTGCCTCTCCTATTGAACAAGCGCTCAGCCATCTCACCAGCGAGGACGAATCAGTTCGCGACGCAGCCATTCGTACGTTGGTTGAACAGGGCGATGCCGGCCTGCTTCCGCAGTTGGAGGCGATCCGCGCCAATGCGGACCGGAGCACCCGACAGGCCATCAAACCGCTCATGGATTCCCTGAAGAACCGGGCGAATCTGACCAGCCCCAGCACAGATGTTCGCCGATCGGCTGCGACGGATCTCGGCTCGGCCGGGAGGGTCTGGGCGATTCCGTGGCTGGAAGCTGCGGCGGCGAAGGAGCCGAATAAGTGGGTGCGGTACACGATGGAAGAGTCCGCGGCGCTGCTGCGGCTCGCATCAGACGATCCGTTGGTCAGGACCGTTGCAGCCGAAAAGCTCGGCGAACTCCGCAGTCAGAACGGGGTGACGGCCTTGAAGAAACTCGTCGCAGCAGGCGAGGGCGCCGAGGCGACCGAACCGGAAAAGGTAGTGGCGAAGGAGGCCGGCGAAGCGATCCAGCGCATCGAGACCTGGGGGTTCTGGTCGAATGTGATTGAAACCTGTTTCCGCGGAATCAGCCTCAGCTCAGTTCTGCTGATCATGTCGTTGGGACTGGCGATCGTCTTCGGCTTGATGGGTGTCATCAACATGGCCCATGGCGAGCTGATGATGGTCGGCGCCTATGCGACCTTTGTCACGCAGCAATGTTTCGTGGCCTGGTTTCCGTCAGATGTGTTCGACTGGTATTTTCCCGCGGCATTGCCGATCGCATTCCTTGCCGCTGCCGGTTCCGGATTGCTGCTGGAGGCAACAGTGATCCGGTTTCTCTATGGACGACCGTTGGAAACTATGCTGGCGACCTGGGGAGTGAGTCTGGTCCTCATGCAGGCGGCCCGGGTCTACTTCGGTGACCTCACCGCCGTGATTGCGCCGGGGGCCCTCAGAGGCGGCGCCCAAGTGATGATCGGGGTCTATCTGCCCTATAACCGGATATTCATCATCGGGCTTTCGATCGTCTGCGTTCTTGCGATTTATTACACGCTCTTTGGATCGAATCTCGGCATACGCGTGCGCGCTGTGACTCAGAATCGAAATATGAGCGCCTGTCTCGGCATCCCGACCAGGAAAGTCGATTCCTATACCTTTGCATTCGGGTCGGGGCTGGCAGGCATCGCAGGCTGGGCCCTCACGATGGTCGGGAACGTCGACCCGGGCCTCGGCCAGAACTACATCGTCGATGCATTTATGGTCGTGGTAACAGGCGGAGTTGGCAAACTGGCCGGCACGATCGTCGCCTCGCTGGGGATCGGCGGGCTGAACAAGCTGATCGAGCCGAGCTTCGGCGCAGTCTACGGGAAGGTGTTCATCCTCGTGCTGGTGATTCTGTTCTTGCAGTGGCGGCCATCGGGCTTATTTGCGATGAAGGGGCGAAGCGCCGATTGAGAAAGGAGGGGATGGAGCCTGATGATCTTCTGTGCTCGCGCAACGCGCGGCCTCAGAAGGCCCTCGTTGGACGCGCGCAGTGGAAGATCAATCAGGCCCCATCCCTGGGAGATAACGAGCGAGCTTGGAAGGATTATCGAGAAGGATGAAGGGCGTCGATGCGCGCAGTGGAATGGACTCGCGCCGCACCCTTGGGGAGTAGAGAGAAGACAACGATGAGTGACGGAATAGCGGACACGAATCGCGGCGGAGGTCTGGCCTTTTGGGTTGTCGGTTTCATTCTGCTTGTGGCCATGCCGCTCCTGAACATCCTGCCGCCGGAAGATTCCTGGCTGCACCTCTCCGATTTCAGCCTGAATCGATTCGGCAAGTTTCTCGCCTTTGCGATCCTGGCCCTGGGGCTCGATCTCATCTGGGGCTACACCGGCATTTTGAGCTTGGGCCAAGGGGTATTTTTCGGATTAGGCGCCTACTGCATGGGCATGCACATGATGCTCACGATCGGGAAAGAGAGCGTCTATGGCAGCGATCTGCCGGACTTCATGGTGTGGAACCAGGTGAAAGAGTTGCCGCTTTTCTGGAAACCCTTCTACAGTTTTCCTGTTGCGGTCATTGGAGCGATCCTGGTGCCGATGTTGTTCGCGCTGGTGTTTGGATTTTTCGCCTTCCGCAGCCGCATCAAAGGGGTCTATTTCGCGATCATTACTCAGGCGCTGGCGCTCGCCGCATGGTTGGTCTTCAACCGGAACGACACAAATCTCGGCGGCACGAACGGGTTGACCGACTTCAAACAGGTGCTGGGGTATCGGCTGTCCGAGCCCGACACGCAACGGGCGCTGTATGTGCTCACCGTACTCTGTCTTGGCGGGGCCTATCTCCTCTGCCGCTGGATTATTCGCACGCGGGCTGGTCGGGTGCTGGTCGCCGTGAGGGACAGCGAACAGCGGGTGACGTTTTCCGGTTACACCCCGGCGAACTACAAACTGTTCGTCTTTGTCGTAGCCGCGGCTTTGGCCGGATTGGCCGGGATGCTCTATGCTCCTCAGGTCGGCATCATCACGCCGGCGCAGATCGGGGTGCTCCCGTCGCTTGAAATGGTGATTTGGGTGGCGGTGGGTGGCCGCGGCAGTCTGGCAGGGGCGGTATTGGGGGCGGTGAGCGTGAATTATGGGCGCAGTATCCTCACGAACTATTTTCCCGAACTCTGGCCCTTCATTCTCGGTGGGCTCTTTGTCGCCGTGGTGCTGTTGTTCCCGGACGGGCTCATCGGGATCATGCGCAAGGTGAAAGAACGGATTGGGACAGGAAAGGCAGCGGCGCCGTCTGAAGGGAAGCGTGAAGGTGGTTGAGCAAAGCTCCTTTCAAAAATCCATCATCTATCTCGATGGCGTGACCGTCGATTACGACGGGTTCAAGGCCCTGAACAACCTGACTTTCATGGTCGACTACAACGAGCTGCGTGTCGTCATCGGGCCGAACGGAGCGGGAAAGACGACTCTGTTGGATGTGATTTGCGGGAAGACGAAACCGGCATCCGGCCGTGTCGTCTTCGGCCAAGACAAGGAACTGGTCGGAAAACAGGCAGATGAGATCGTGAAGCTCGGCATCGGGAGGAAGTTCCAGGCCCCCTCCATCTATGGGAATCTGACCGTATGGGAAAATCTCGACCTGTCGTTGAAACGGAAGAGCAAAGGTGTCTTTCCGACTCTGTTAGGGAAATCGACGGTGGAGGAACGGGGAAGGATCGCCGAGAACCTTGAAACGATCGGCTTACAAGACTATGCCCATACCAGAGCCGGATCGCTGTCGCATGGGCAGAAGCAATGGCTCGAAATCGGCATGGTGATCCTACTGGAGCCTTCGTTGCTGCTGGTCGATGAACCGGTCGCCGGCATGACCGACAAAGAAACGGAACAGACCGGTCGATTGCTCCAATCCTTGGCGGAGCAGCGGGCGATCGTCGTCATCGAGCACGATATGGATTTTGTCCGTCAGATCGCCCGGGTCGTGACGGTCTTGCACGAGGGCACTGTGATTTGCGAAGGCACAGTCGAGAAGGTACAGGCCGACGAGCGCGTCAGGGAGATCTACCTAGGTAGACAAAAGGTCGCCCATTAGCAGGACGTGAAGGTCTGTCTTGTGTACGACCAGATAGACCAGATAGACCACCATGCTTGAGCTGAAGAACATCAATGCCTACTATGGTGAAAGCCACATCCTCAGGAACGTGGCCTTTACCATCGACCCTGGAGAAGTCGTCTGTCTCATGGGGCGGAACGGTGTCGGCAAGACGACCACATTAAAGGTGTTGACCGGTCTCCTGCCGGCAAGGTCAGGACAGTTGATGTTCGATGGAGCCGATATCACGAAGGAGGCAACCGACCGGCGAGCACGCCGTGGGTTGGCCTACGTGCCGCAGGGTCGCGAGATCATCCCCCACTTGACGGTGAAGCAAAATTTGCAACTCGGATTCTGGGCGAGATCGGACAAGGCGAACGGCACGGTCGAGAAGACGGCGTTTGAAGAGGTCTATCACCTCTTTCCCAAGCTCACGCAAATTCTCAATCGCCCGGGAGGTGTCCTGAGCGGCGGTGAGCAGCAGCAGTTGGCGATCGGCCGCGCGATCCTGTCAAATCCCAAGCTGCTCCTGCTCGATGAACCGACCGAGGGCATTCAGCCTTCGATCGTCGATCACATTGAAGACGTCATTATAGGATTCAAGCAACAGCGCCGGTTTGCAATTTTACTGGTCGAACAGGGGCTCCATTTTGCCGCCCGCCTGGCGGAGAAGTATGTCGTGATGGCCAAGGGGGCGGTGGTGGCGGCGGGCAAGAGTAATGAGTTGAGCGCGGACATGGTGAAGCAGCATTTGACGGTGTAGCGCAGTACGCGGGATGGCTAGGTGGACTCCTTGCTCGCAGAACGCGCACGATAAGAATGTGCTCGTTCGATGCGCGCAGTAGAGCCCAACCTAGCCATCCCGCTCATGCCACTTTCCCGCTTCCGCGAGCGAATAGAAAAGAGAAGGGATGGGAGGGGGTGGGCAGGGGACAGGAGCGTTCTCCTGCTCGCGCAAGGCGCGGCCTGAGAAGGCCCTCGTTGGACGCGCGCAGTAGGAGACCAATCGGGCCACCCTGTAACAGTGAGTTGAATGCAAGGCGGCTGGGCCCCCAGACTGGCGCCACCCGCATTCCGTCTTGCCCACCACCTTGAGGTAGGGGAAAGAAGAGAGAAGGGTATGGGTGGTGGAGGGGTTACGAGAGCGTTGTTGAAGTCGGCCTAACCACCCCGTTACTATTTCCCCATCTCTGACTGGAACCGGAATGAGGATCTCATGCATCTAACACCGAGAGAGCAAGAAAAACTATTAATCTATGTCGCGGCGAATTTGGCTAAGGAGCGAAAAGCGCGCGGGCTGAAGCTGAATCATCCTGAAGCGGTCGCCTTTATCACAGCGGCGATTCTGGAGGGTATTCGCGATGGGCGCTCAGTGGCGGATCTGATGAGCTACGGCGCGACGTTGTTGAAGAAGAAAGATGTCATGCCAGGTGTGGCGGAAATGATTCCGGAATTACAGGTCGAAGGTACGTTTCCGGATGGCACGAAATTGGTAACCGTGCATGAACCGATTCGATAGGTGAAGCGATGAAAAAGAAGACCAAAGCCAAGCAAAAGATAATGAAGCGGAGGGTCGAGAGCCGTGAGGCCCAAAAGGCTTCGATTAAGCCTGCTGTTGTGATTCCCGGAGAAGTCATCCTCGGCGAAGGCGACATTGTCGCGTTCAAAGGCCGCCAGACGGTTGAGCTTCTTGTGGCCAATACGGGCGATCGGCCGATCCAGGTCGGGTCCCATTGTCATTTCTTTGAAGCGAATCGCGCGCTGCGGTTCGATCGTGAGAAAGCTTATGGGTTTCGGTTGCAAGTTCCGGCCGGCACAGCAGTGCGGTTTGAGCCGGGCGAAGACAAGCGGGTGACGCTGATCTCGGTAGGCGGCAATCGTGTGGCCTATGGGATCAATGGACTGGTGAACGGTCGTCTTGATGATTCGACCGTGAAAGCCAAGGCGCTGGAAGCAGCTCGCGAGCAGGGTTTTATCCAGAAGGAAAATTAAGCTGGGCATGATCTGAAACGAAAGGGAAAGGCTGTTCAAAACGGTTTCCAGCAAGGCCGCAGGGAGTCCGACGACTGAGGCGTACCCTCAGGGGTACGTCGTAGGGAGACGGATGACCGAGAACGCCGCTGGGAGCCGTTTTCAACAGCCGACAAGTCATGAAAATTCCTCGGCGACAATATAACGATCTATATGGCCCTACGGCGGGGGATCGCATTCGCCTGGCCGATACGGAGTTGCTGATCGAGGTCACGCGCGATCTGACTGTGCCTGGTGAGGAGGCCAAGTTCGGCGGCGGCAAGGTCATCCGCGACGGGATGGGCCAGTCGCCGGCAGCCACCCGCGCGAAGGGCGCGCTCGATCTTGTGATCACCAACGCGATCATCCTCGACTGGTGGGGGATCGTGAAGGCCGATATCGGCATCAGGGATGGCCGCATTGTCGGCATAGGCAAGGCGGGCAATCCCGATCTGATGGAAGGTGTCACAAAAGGAATGGAAGTCGGCGCCTGTACCGAAGTGCTGTCGGCAGAGGGGAAAATTATTACAGCCGGTGGCATCGATACGCACATCCATTTCATCTGCCCGCAGATCATCAATGAAGCCTTGGCGAATGGGCTCACAACGTTGATCGGTGGCGGCACCGGCCCGGCCACCGGGACGAATGCCACGACCTGCACGCCCGGCGCCTGGAACATCCATCGGATGCTGGAAGCAGCGGAGGGGTTTCCGATCAATCTCGGTTTTCTCGGGAAGGGCAATTCTTCATTGCCTGAGGGTTTACGCGAACAGGTTGAGGCCGGCGCGATAGGGCTCAAGCTGCATGAAGACTGGGGTACGACGCCGGCGGCGATTTCCACCTGCCTCGATGTCGCGGAAGAATTCGATGTTCAAGTCGCCATCCATACAGACACGTTGAACGAGGCCGGGTTCGTCGAAGACACCATCAAGGCCTTCAAGGGGCGGACGATTCACTCGTTCCATACGGAAGGCGCCGGTGGCGGGCATGCTCCCGACATTATCAAGGTGTGCGGTGAGGCCAATGTATTGCCCTCGTCGACAAATCCCACGATGCCGTTCACGGTGAACACGATGGATGAGCATCTCGACATGCTCATGGTCTGTCACCATTTAAATCCCCGTGTGCCGGAGGACATCGCATTTGCCGAATCGCGCATTCGCCGTGAGACCATTGCGGCGGAAGATATCCTGCACGACATGGGGGCGATCAGCATTATGTCATCCGACTCGCAGGCGATGGGGCGGGTCGGCGAAGTCATCATTCGCACCTGGCAGACGGCGCACAAGATGAAAGTGCAACGGGGGCATCTGTCGCAGACCGCAGCGGAAAAACTGTCTGGCGCGAATGACAACCTTCGTGTGCGGCGCTATGTCTCAAAGTACACGATCAATCCGGCGATCGCGCACGGCATCGGGCACGAAGTGGGCTCGGTCGAAGTCGGCAAGCTGGCTGATCTGGTCCTGTGGAAGCCGGCCTTCTTCGGCGTGAAGCCCGAAATCGTCCTGAAGGGCGGATTCCCGATGTCGGCTGCCATGGGAGATCCGAACGCTTCTATCCCAACGCCCCAGCCGGTGTTGACCAGGCCCATGTTCGGGAGCTTTGGCCGCACGCCGTTTTCCACCAGCCTGACGTTTCTCTCCAAGGCCGCAATAGACCACGCGGTGCACAGATCTCTCGGCTTGCAGAAACGCGTGGCGGAGGTCAAGAAGTGCCGAGGGATCGGCAAGCGCGATATGAAGCTGAACGACGCGCTGCCGTGCATCGATGTGGACCCGGAAACCTATGTCGTGAAGGCCGATGGACAAGTATTGAAGTGTGATCCGATGGCGGTGTTACCAATGGCGCAACGCTATTTCCTTTTTTAGCAGGCTGCTGAAAACGGTGCCCAGCTTCGTTCTCGCCTTGAACGCATCCTCAACGTACCCCCGAGGGTACGTCTCCGGTGCGTTCGGCGGCTGCGGCCTTGCTGGACAACGTTTTGAGCAGCCTGCTGGGGGTAATTGTTGGTTAGGGAGTGTCAGGTATGAATACTCTCTCGATGCTGAAAGGTCTTCGATTCGTTGATAGTTTTTTTCCATCGGGAGGCTATGCCTTTTCCTCCGGGCTGGAGGCGGCGGTGCAGGGTGGGGCAGTTCGGAATGCGGAAGGCCTGTCTCGCTACGTGGTTGAGTTGATTACGACTGGAATCGGCGAGCGTGAGGCGGTGGCGGCGGGATTCGCGCATGATGCCTGCGTTTCCGGCGTCATGAGTCTAGCATTCGAGGCGGATCGAGAATTGGACGCCATGAAGCTGGGCAGCGAGTCGCGGACTGCCAGCCGGCAGATGGGTCGGCAGGTCATGAGGCTGGCGGTGGAACAGGCCACGAAGCATCCGTTGCTCGAAGAATTTCTAGCAGCTGTCGAACAGGAGCGAACACCCGGCCATCTGGCGGTGACGCTTGGGATGACGCTCGCGGCTGCCGGTTGGTCAAAGAAGGACTCCATCGCGGCGTTTCTCTATCAGACGGCGACCGGGTATGTGTCTGCGGCGATGAAGCTGTTGCCAGTCGGACAGAAGGAAGGACAACGGCTCATCGACAGCTGGCTTGACGTCATACAGCAGGTCAGCCGGCGGGCAGCACAACAGAGGGTATTCCGTTCCTGGTCCCCCGTGCAAGATATCTACGCCATGAGGCACAGCCGTCTGGAGTCCCGGCTCTTTCGGTCCTGAAGAGCACATAGGGCATAAGCGCTTTGGCATTTAGGAGGCCCATGCATCGAGCCGATGAACAGTTTTCAGGCAACGGTCGCGTCACGGGAGCGCGGGCTGGTCATGTTCCCGTGATCGGTGTCGGTGGGCCGGTGGGGTCTGGAAAGACTGCGCTGGTTGAAGCGCTCTGTCTTCGTCTGCGCGATCGCGTGAGTTTGGCAGTGGTGACGAACGACATCTTTACCAAGGAGGATGCCGAGTTTCTCACACGCCGGGGAGCGTTGCCGCAAGACCGCATTCTGGGCGTCGAAACCGGAGGTTGCCCTCACACGGCGATCCGTGAAGATGCCTCGCATAATCAGGCGGCCTTGGATGATTTGGTCGAGCAGCATCCTGACGTTGAGTTGATGTTTGTCGAGAGCGGCGGCGACAATCTGGCTGCGACATTCAGCCCGGAACTTGTGGACACAGTGATCTACGTCATCGATGTGGCAGCCGGTGATAAGATCCCGCGTAAAGGTGGGCCAGGAATCACCAGGTCGGATCTCCTGGTGATCAATAAGATCGATCTCGCGCCTCATGTCGGCGCGGATCTCGACGTCATGGATCGGGATAGTCGCCGGATGCGGGGCGATTTGCCGTTCATCTTCACGAATCTCAAGACTGGACAGGGGCTCGATCAGGTGATTACGTGGGTCGAGCAGCTCTTATCTCGTTGATTTGGTTTGTTTGGTTTGTCTTGTTATTTGGTTAAACCGGACCAACCAAACAAACCAAATGAACCAAACAGACAAGACTGTGTCTCGAAGGGGACAGGCACCAGGAAGAAGGGTGCCTGTCCCCTTGCTCGATTCTGTTGGCCGGCGTGGGGCCTTGTCCTATGAGTTCGAGCGAGAGGGGCCACGCACGGTCCTCACTCGCTCCTTTTGCACCAGTCCCTGGCACCATTTTCCTCCTTCGTACCTCGACGACAGCGGCTGCGCCTATACATGGCTCGTGAATCCGTCGGGTGGCTTGGTCGGCGGCGACCGTCTGTCGGTGGAGGTGCAACTCCATGCTCGGTCGCATGTCCTGTTGACCAGCCCTTCTGCGAATCGTGTCTATCGAAGCCTGGCTGAGCCGGCAGCGCAAGAGATTAGTCTGTCGGTAGGCCCTGACGCTCGACTGGAATGGTTGCCTGAAGTCACGATCCCATTTGCCGGATCCCGCTTTCGCCAATCGATCCATGTAGACCTTGCGCCGGGCGCGACGGTGGTCCTGTGGGATGCGATGGCATCGGGTCGAGTTGCCAAGCAGGAGCGCTGGGCATTTACCTCGGTCGAGAACGAGATCTGCATAAGGGGACAGGCGCCAAGAAGAAGGGCGCCAGTCCCCTGTGTCGAGCGGTATCGCATAGCCCCTGACCAATGGATCGAATCGGTAGGTCTCGCTGGGAGCTGGGATTATGTGGCTTCCCTCTTTATCATCGGCGAGGCGGTCGGCGCCGATGTCTGGAAACGCCTCGATATCATGCTCGCCGTTATTCTAGAAGAGCGGCCCGGCTCGGTGCTGGGCGCAGTGTCAACCCCTGCCGCGCCGGGGCTAGCCGTCAAATTGGTTGCCCGTTCCGCGCCGGACTTGACTGTAACGCTGGAATCGCTCTGGGGGGCAGTTCGGAAAGAACTGTGGGATCTTCCGGTTCCGAATTTACGAAGGTACTGAAGCGGAAGGGGTTCAGGCTGAAGGGATCAAGGCTGAAGGTTGGGATTCGGAGTCCGACGCTTCAACAGCTTCCGTTTTGGTCCTCGTATTTCCACCTTCGGCCTGAACCCCTTCAGCCTTCCGCTCCTTCAGCCAAGGCTTTATGGTATAAAGCCGTATGCGTACTTTTCGAATCGCCATAGCCCAGATGAATCCGACGGTCGGTGACATCGACGGGAACGTTCGCCTGATTGCTGCCTGGCTGCGGGAGGCGAAGAAGGCAAAGGCCGACCTGGTGACCTTTCCGGAGCTGGCGATCACAGGCTATCCACCCGAGGACCTGTTACTCAAGCCACGTTTTGTCGCGGACAATCGCAAGGCGCTCCAGGAAATCGCCCGTCACTGCCGTGGCCTTGCCGCTATTGTCGGCTGCGTCAGCGAGCGCGATGGCGTCGATCCCAAACAGGCTCGCTCGTCGGTGGTATCTGCCGGCGCGCATGAGCTCTTTAACGCAGCGGCGGTCTTCGCAGATCAGCGGCTCATCACGACCTACTGCAAATGGTATCTGCCGAACTACGGCGTGTTCGACGAGAGCCGGTATTTTCATCCGGGCCGGCGGTTGCCTCTCATTCGCATGGGCAGCACAGTGGTCGGGGTGAATATCTGCGAGGATATCTGGTTGCCGGAAGGTCCGACAGGATTCCAGGCTGCAGCAGGGGCAGAGGTCATTGTGAATATCAGCGCCTCGCCGTTTCATGTCGGCAAGAGCCTGGTCCGCGAACAGATGTTGGCAACCCGCGCGAGAGAAAACGGAGTGTTGCTTGCCTGCAGCAATGCGGTCGGAGGTCAGGATGAATTGGTCTTCGATGGAAACAGCGTGATTGTCGATCACCTCGGCGAAGTCATCGCGCGGGGCAAAGCCTTTCAAGAAGACTTGATCGTTGCAGATCTGAATATGGAATCCGTCGCACGGATACGAAGAACCGGAAGGAAAAAGCCCTTGCCGCGGCGGATTGCCACGGCGGTGGAGCTCCATACAGCGGCCGTTCCTGTTCATAGACATCGCGTGCGCGTCGTTCCCGATGTGGCAGCGGTTTCGGACCAGCTGGAGGAGGTCTATCTGGCGCTGACGTTGGGAGTGCGCGATTATGTGAAGAAAAACGGATTTACTCGTGTCGTCATCGGCTTGAGCGGTGGAGTGGACTCGGCGCTGACTGCCGTGCTTGCGGTCGATGCGCTCGGGGCTGAAAATGTCCAGGGCCTCTTCATGCCGTCCCCCTACACGTCGCAGGACAGTCACGCGGACGTGTTCGAACTGGCGACAAGACTCGGTATCTCAGTCCAGACGATCTCCATCACGAGACTCTTCGGCCACTATCTGCAGGAACTCGCGGAGACGTTCGCGGGGCGTCAGCCGGATACGACGGAAGAGAACCTCCAGGCCCGGATCAGGGGCAATCTCCTCATGGCCTTTTCCAACAAGTTCGGCCATCTGGTGCTGACGACCGGCAACAAGAGCGAAATGAGTGTCGGCTATGCCACCTTGTACGGGGACATGGCAGGCGGATTTGCTGTGATTAAGGACGTGCCCAAAACGATGGTCTATGGCCTGGCGCGACTCCGCAACCTCCGCGGGGCAACCCCGGTAATTCCCAAACGGACATTGGACCGTCCGCCAACCGCTGAGCTGAGACCGGATCAAAAGGATCAAGACTCCCTGCCGCCCTATGAGATTCTGGATCCTATTCTCCAGGCCTATGTGGAGGAAGACCGGTCCCTCGAAGAGATCGTCGAAGCAGGGTATGACCGAACCACGGTGGCGTTGGTGATGAGGCTGGTGGATGGCAGCGAATACAAACGCCGGCAGGCGCCAATCGGCATCAAAATCACCCATCGAGCATTGGGGAAGGACAGGCGGATGCCGATTACGAACGGCTACCGCAATTCGTGAAGAACCTCCCGTTCGGCATCTAACCAATCGTCCAATGCATGGTCTTCACGCCATCCCCGCTGGGCATACAACTCATAGGCCCGTGCGGTAATGCGCTCATGCAGATCCTCGTTCGAAGATCGCAATTGACGCGCGGGCTTCACCAGCGACGCGGCTGTGGCATGCTGGTGTGCCGGTAGAACGTGTGGCTGCTTTTCTGCTTTCCGGAATGAGGTCTGTGACTTCATGTTATGTTCTCCTTTGCTCCCTGGTGGCGGTGATGGCTTAGAGGAACTGGCTGTAGGCTTCGCCCTGCCCGGCGCGTGCCCAGCTCTGGTCGAACGTAGACTGTGTCAGCATCCAGCCGTCTTTCCAGGCCATGCCCGTAGGACACTTCCACAAACTCGCCCTAGCGCAGGTCTGACACAGTAATTGTCTCGATTCCTTTGGCGATGATTGTCTGTGCCCCGATCTTGGCGCGGATCTGTAGGACAGTTCCGTCAGACAGGAATGTCCTCACCTGAATACTCGGAGCAGACACAGACCGTTCCTCTGGTTTCTCAAGATGACCCAGATCGTGGGCATGACCCCTCTCACAGTCCAGGCTGCAGGAGCTGGCTCATCCGGCATCGAGCCACTCCCTCTCGAGCGTTCAAGCTGTTGGGATCGCAGGCTAGGACTGCGTTCCAATGACACAAGGCCTCTTCCAGCAGTCCCAATTGCTCCAACAAGCTTGCCAGCTCACTTGCTGCCAAGATATCAATGGGACAAACTGCCAAGACCGCCTGAAGCTCACCGATCCGTACAATCCGCTCCTCGTTCAAGACATGGTGCACGCTCGCTGACGGTTCCACCGAGCACTCAGCTTGTATCGCCAGGCTCTTGCGTTTGTTCACGATGAGCCCCCGCCAGGCAGCTTCGCCTTGGCAAAGTACGCGACGGTTTGTTTTAGAATGTTGGACTCGACCTGGGCCTCCGTGAGTTCGCGTTTCAATCGAGTAACCTCGCCTCTAGATCCGCGGTCTGGTCTGATACGGACAGCCCGTTGGCCGCCTGGGGGATCGTCGGTTCCCGCTCATACGCCAGTCGTACAGCCGGCTCGCAGGATTCCTTCGTCTGTTTCTGTTGTGATATCTGTTCCATGCCACACCTCGGACGCACCTACGGCAACTCATCATGACAACCGGCATAGACTCGCCCCATGAGTGGGGCGCGATCAACAGCACGGATGACAGTTTTCCGCATCGGGGATAATGGGTCGGCCTCGCATGTCGAGTGGTTGAATAGGATTAGTCGAACGTCATGGTGTCCAAACCAACTGCATCCACAGGAGGTGGGTTTCTCTCCCGTAGCCTTATGGATTGTGCATTTGATTTCCCTGGAGACAGCCAGGCCTTTTTCCTTCAACATCTTGGCTTGTACCTCCCAACCGAGATAATCGCCCTTCTCGATTGATTGGCGCGCTGCGCCGAAATGTATTCCCACAGCCGGCCTAGGTCGTAGGCTCGGTTCCAAAACGGTGCCTTCCGCCGCTTGTAGAATGGCTTTCATGCAGCAAGGCCAATGCATGGAGAATGCCGTGAATGATACACAGGGCCGATGACGAGCAGTCTCACTAGAAATTCAGGACTTACGTTTTCTGTGAGGGGCTGTCATGAACCGGATCGACTCCTGCAATACCGAGACATGCAAGATTTGCAGATTATGCCTTGATGCTGATGCTGGAGGTGGACTCTCATGGTACATGCGCCTTTTTACTGGCGTGGCTTTCCTCTGGCAGGGGGCAGCGGCCTTGAACTGGATCCAACTGGGCAGTGTGATACCTCTGTCTATGGTTTCGAGCCCCTCAGATCGTCGGCTCGAGTGTTCTGAGAGATCGGACCGCAGATGAGGGTAGATACCAAGACGGACATCCTGTGCACTTATCGGGACCGCGTTTGTTTTTGCCGATGCACTGAATCCACAATGCGCTGGATGGTATCGGCGGTTAAATCACGAATCGTGATGTGCGCTTCATCGTCCCCGTTGAACGTGCAGAGCGCGATCGTGAAGCAGTCTGTGCCGCCACGAATGATTTTGAGGGCGATATTGGATTGGTGGCAATGGACGCCGACGAAAAGACAGACGTCGATCTTGTTCTGCCAGATGGTCAGATTCGGATGGTTCGGGTTGATCTCCTTTTCCGCTATGATCTTCGGATATTTCGGGCGATAATCCGGCATCGGAATGAGCTTGGCTGGAATCGCCTTGGCCAATGCCTTGACGACCTTCCCCTCTTGTGTGGCCTGGTCATTCCAGGCCCACAGCACCAACGGTCCGGGGAAAATCGTGGGGTTCTTGGCGTTGAGGAGCCGCCGCGCTGCCTCGTCAATGGCCTGTTGCTCAGGGACGATCTTGCCCAAGACAAGGCCTTCCCCCTTCGACGGCAGCACAACCCCCCGTGATGATACGGGAGTAGCCAAATAGCCTTCCGGACCAACGGTCATTTCATACTGACTCATCCTGGACTCCTTTCAATCGGTCGTCATGTGCTGCTCCAAGGTCTTCCCTCATAAACAAGTCCATCGCCGTCAGGGCTGTTCCTTTATTTGGCATCACCACAGAGGGTCGAAATGAGCAGGCCCTCTCGATGCGATCCGCATAGGTCCTCGTCTGATCAGACTCCACTACCACCACGCGTTTTACCGTACCTGCGAACGACTCCAACTGCTCCACCGGCAACGGCACAATCTGCTTGGGGTACAAGGCAGCTACGCTCATGCCGACATTCCGGCACAGCATCAGTGCGTCACGAACCACACCTTGGGTCGCCCCCCAGGCGATAAAACCTACCTCCGCGTCGTCCTCCCCCTCACGCTCGGCTTGCACGGGCGCGCTCCCAACTTCTGCACCTCCATCGAATCCGTTTCCGGCATCCAATTGTCCCCCACTCATGGCCGCCGCCAAGGCTTCGACCCCGACGCTTTCGAGACGTGCCGTGAGGGCCTCTTCGACCACGACTCCCACCACATCAGCTCGGTTCGTCTCAATCAATCGTTGCCCGACGACCAACAGTCGCAATGCGTCGGCTGCATCAGCCGCGACAAGGACTCTCTGATCGGAACAGCCGTTCAGCGAGGACAAGATCGAGGCATTGTCTCCACGAAACAGCGCGAAGACTTTCCCCTGCGGACCTCGATAGACCTGGGCGCCTGGAAACTGCTCGCTGTGCAGTCCCGAGACCATCTTGTCGGCCATCGCGAGATGTCTGGTGATCCATTGTGTCGGTGATCGTTCCAGATCACCGACACATTTCATTCCAGACCCACAATGACTCACGGCAAACCCGAGTTTCACGGCGTTCTCAGGATTCAATACGATGCGCGCATCACCGCGGGTGGCGAGTGGAAGGGAATAGATGTCGTGTTTGATGAGCGAGCGGGAGGCAAACTGATAGCCGCTGTCGAACAAAGTGGATGCCGAGATGGATTTCAGACAGACCCGCCGGGCCTCCTCGGAGAAGCCGAGCAGAGAGGCCAGCACTCCCATCGCCACATATCCTTTCCCTCCTGCGTCCAGGCCGTACTGCGAGTTCAGTCCCCGAAGAGGAACTCGGTAGACAATGACCCCGTCAGGCAGGGGAGGGTGAAGACGCGACTGTTCAGGCGGATCCCAGACAAGCACGCTGCCAGGCTGCATCCCGAATTGCCCGAATTTCGGAGGGTCCTGATCCAGATACACGGCCACATCGCATCCATGCCCCATTGAATAGAACGGGCGCGATGCGATTCTGAGGCGCAGCATCACGTGCCCTGAGCCACCATTCAATCTGCCGGTCTGAGCTATGACCTGGCAACCGTGAAGGCTCAAGGCCTGGACAATGGACGCAAGTTCATCGATGAGACCAGATGCACTTCTCCCGACGACCTCCACCGTCAGATCGAAGTCTAGATTGGGACGGGCGGGAAGCCATGCTGAAAACGGGGCCATGTCGATCTGCTCCATACTAGACACGATAACTATTGTCCCCCTCTAGCACCGCCTCCACCTTCATCCACTGGACGGCATACCTGTTGAGGAACAGATAGTCATAGACCGCAACCAAGAAGGCGTGCCCATCGTAAGGCCACACCAGACACCCTTCCCAGGTCTGAACTCCTCGTCGAAGGGTGGCGCGCAGACCGGCATGACTTGTCGTGATTGACCCTGCAATCGGGTCGAACCAGACGATCGCCGTACAGCCTCTCGGGTACTGCACGACCAGGACGTCGGTCTCTCTCTTCATGAGCATAACGGTGGTTCCGGGATTACTTTTTCCTCTTTTTCCGCGCCGCGCTGGTCTTTTTGGATATCTTCGCCGCAGGCTTAGATTTCTTCGCTGCCGCCTTACGTTTGACTGCCATGAGTTCCTCCTATGTTGGGTTGATGATGATCCCTCTTCACCCGATGCTGAGGAGTGGCGAGACTCAACCGCCCGTGGCCGGGCTAGCTAACGACGGACTGCTCCGGTCGAACGTAGATCGTGTCGGCATCCAGCCTTCCCTCCCTACCATGCCGATAGGACACTTCCACGAACTCGCCATCCCGTAGACCCGACACATCAACCGCATCGGTTCCTCTGGCAATGAGAGTCTGTACCCCAATGCTGGCGCGGACCCGTATGACGATTCCGCCAGGTAATGATGTCCTCACCTGGATATGCGAGGAACGCGCCGGCGCTTTGTCTACGTTCTCAAGATGTCCCCAGATCGTGGGCATAGTCCCTCTCACAGAACGGACTGAGGGGCCGCCCGGTTCGTTGCCGGCATCGAACCAACCCCTCCCGAGCCTTCAGACTGTTGGGATCGCAAGCCAGGACTGCGTACCAATTACACAGGGCTTCTTCCGGTTGCTCCAGTTTCTCCAACAACGTTGCCAGTTCGCACCGTGTCGAGATATCTGTTGGACAAACTGCCAGGGTATCCTGAAGCTGACCAATTCGTGCGATCCATTCCTCCCTCAGTGCATGGCGCAAGAGTGTTGGTGGTTCCACCGAGCGTTCCGCTTTCACTGCCATGCTCTCGCTCATCTTTTGTTCGGCCTTCTTTCCCACGCTGGAATCTAACCTTTACGCCGGCTGTGGATTCACTCGCTCGACCCCATGGTTCGCGCGAACCTGTGTCCCGGTCAGTCGGACGGTTTTCCCGTCTTTCGGCATCTCAATGCCCAGTTCCTTCCGGACGGTTCGAAAAATGTCGATGACATGGTCCATCTTCTTCACATCGAGATCCTGCACGCTGAGCATCGCATCTTCATGAATGTCATGGCAGTAGGCGATCGTGAGGCAGTTCGTTCCGGCCCGCACCATCCGCAACGCCAGATTGGCGTAATGGCAGTGAATGCCGATGAACAGGGCCACTTCGATTTTGTTTGCCCAGATCGTCAGGTTCGGATGATTCGGGTTGAGGACCTCTTCCGGATCGATCTTGGGGTACTTGGGCCGATAGTCCGGCATCGGAATGATCATGACGCCCGGGATCTCCGCCGCAAGTTTTAACAACGCTTGCCCTTTCGCCATCCATTCCGGATGCCAGGCCCATAGATACAACGGCCCAGGGAAAATCGTCGGATTCTTCCGGGTAAACAGTTCCCTTGCGGACTCAGCGATGACCTCATCCTCCGGGGCGTGGTGACCGTACAACAGCCCGAATCCGGAGTCGGGATGTGTGACACCAAGCTGCATCGCACAGGGCGGATGGAATCCTGCCGGCCCTACGTCGATCAGTCGTTCACACTTTGCGCTATTTAATGGGTCCATGAGTCGTTCCTTTCCGCATTGTGTGCCGTGGTGATTGCGCCAACCCGGGGGAGTTCTGGGTCAGCCCAGCCCTGTTGGACATGACGCCCTCCATCTCCGATCGATTGGTCGTGACACAAATAGGAGTAATGCACGGAAAGTGCCGCAGAACGAATGAGCGTCTGGACGGGCTTGTGGTGATGAAATTCAGGGACTTACGACATAGGCGTATAGAGCAAGGCAGATTGTGTGGCAGCTGCTGGAGATCCCTCTGCATTATTTGCAGATCAATGTTCTTCGCAAGCGTCCGGCCTCTGCAGTTCTTGTAGAAACAAGGTGTGGTCGAGAGCCTGACCGGCAATCAGGCGCTCAGACATGCGCAAGAATTGCAGGTAACGCTTCCTCCTAGGCAATCAGACACTGTCATTCTTGGAGAATCAGCAATCATCCTATGCCCATCAGCATAGGGACGAGTGCACAGACATAAGAGTGAGAATCAGGCAGGGCAACGGGTTAGATGAGGGAATTTCGAATCGAACGGCCTAACAAAGCGCGTGCTTAGTCCCGAATACCGTACTCTTTGATCTTATAGTGGAGGGCCCGAAGACTGATACCCAGCAGCTTGGCGGCTTTCTCTCGGTGGTTGGTGATTTCTGTTAACGTCCGCTGAATCACCTCTCGCTCAAGTTGATCCAGCGAAGTTCCCAGCGTCACCACCATCGTACGCGCGTCTTCCTTGCCGGCCTGGATTTCTTCCGGCAAGTGTTCCGGCTGGATCATCGGATCTTTCACCGTGACCACCAACCGCTCCATGAGATTCCTGAGTTGGCGAATGTTTCCGGGCCACCCATACAACCGCAAGAGCCGCATCGCTTCCTGTGACACGTCTTTCGGCTCACGGTGATGCTGAGTAGAGCACTCAGTGAGAAACCGGTCAACCAGCAGGGGAATATCGTCTGCTCGATCCCGGAGCGGCGGGAGGCGGATGGGCACAACATTGAGCCGGTAGTAGAGGTCTTCCCGAAAGTCTCCCTGCTTGACCGCTTCTTCAAGATTACGATTGGTGGCGGCAATGATCCTGGCGTCGACGTTGAGGAGCTTCGTTCCACCCAGGCGTCTGAACTCCTTCGTCTCCAACACGCGGAGAAAATCGACTTGCGACTTGAGGGAGAGCTCACCAACCTCATCCAGCAACAGCGTGCCGCCATCGGCCAGTTCGAACCGACCCATCTTGGTCGACATGGCGCCGGTAAACGCGCCCTTTTCATAGCCGAACAACTCGCTTTCGAAGAGAGTGTCCGGCAGGGCCCCACAATTCATCGTGATGAACGGGCCGTCAGCTCTGGGGCTCTTATGGTGGATCGCCCAGGCGATGAGTTCCTTGCCGGTTCCGCTTTCTCCCGTGAGCAACACCGTAACATCGCTGTCCGCCACCATCTCCACCAGCGTGTAGACCCGCTGCATCGGCTCGCTCTTGCCGACCATTTGGTCGAATTGCGTCCTGGTTTCGAGACGATCTCGGAGCTGCTTATTTTCGGCAGATAACGCGTGTCGTTCCAGCGCCTTCTCGACGACAATGGGAAACCGCTCGCGATCGATGGGTTTCGTAAGATAGTCATAGGCTCCACAGCGCATCGCTTCGACTGCCGTATCGATGGATCCGTAAGCGGTCATGACCACGACTTCCGTATCCGGCCATGTTGTTTTCAGGCGTCGCAGAAACTCCATCCCCCCGATCCCCGGCATCCGAAGATCGGTGATGACCAACTCGGCGGGCACTGCTTCCAGTTGCGCCACCCCCTCCTCTGCTGTGGCCACTCCTCGCACCTGGTATCCTTTCTTTTCGAGCATTGTGACCAATGCCCCTCGAATATTGATCTCGTCTTCCACGACAAGGATGTGCGCGCAGGGCTTCATGATGTCACCACCAGAGGCTGTGATTCTGCGACTGTAACAGGGAACGACAGCACCACGGTGGTGCCGATCCCCGGCGTGCTGGATACCTGAATGGTTCCACCATGATCTTCCATGATGCGATAGGCAATGGCGAGGCCCAGGCCGGTTCCGCTGGACTTCGTCGTATAGAACGGTTCAAACACCCGCGCGAGCTCTTCTTTCTTGATGCCGATTCCCGTGTCCTTCACTGACACAACGAGCCAGCGCGTGTCGTTAGCCTGACGGGCTTCGGTCCCGACGCGGCAGAGGCCGCCGTTTGGCATGGCATGAAACGCATTGACGACGACGTTCACCAGGACCTGACTGATGGCCGTTTCGTCACCCAGAACAGCCGGCAAGGGGCCCTCTACTGCCCGCGCGAGGCGGATCTTCCGCTCCTCTGCCTCGAATTGCATCAGTGCCATGATGTGGTCGATCAGAGCGGAGACGTTCACCTCGTGTAGGCCGAGCGACCCAGGGCGGGCGAACTTCATAAAGTTGTCGAGAATGACTGAGAGGCGGTGGCATTCCGCGTTCAAAACATGGAGATATCGCGTTGCCTGCTCCGGCAGGGATGCGCGCTCCCTGAGTTCCTCTTCCAAGAGGTGAAGATTCAAGTCCATGGCACTCAAGGGATTCCGCAACTCATGGGCCACTCCCGCCGACAACGTGTGTAATGCGGCCAGTTTATCCGCGACGCGGACTCGATGCTCGAGCGCAAGCCAGTCGGTGACATCCTGAGCCTGCAGGATGACGCCGGCTGGTTCTGCATCGTCCCCTGTGAGCTCGGCCGTGCTCACCCGAATAGTGTGCGGGGTTCGGTCCTGGCTCTCATAGGTCAGATCTTTCTGACTGACATGCTGTTGATGTCGGAGTGCTCCTTCAAGCACCGCCCGGATGGTCTCTCCCTCGGCAAAGACGGATTCGTAAGAATTTCCTAGCAAATCCGTCGCCGATCGTGTGAGTACAGCCTCTGCCGCCGGATTGGCCGCCGTGATCACTCCGCTGGGATTTACCGTCAGCACACCTGTCGGAATGCTCTGCAGAATGTTCCTTGCCAGCCCTTTCACTTCTTCGAGAGTCCGTTTGGTGCTGTCGTAATGGAGGAAGGTGATGACCGCCGTAATGCCGATCGCACTGACCAGAAATACGAGGAGTGTCACGAGGATGAGGTCGCTGCGGGACTGCCAGAGTGCCGGAAACAGCTCCGTGGGAACCGTGGCGCCTTGAGCGAAACCCTGGAGGAGGAGTTTGTCCCGTTCCAGACTAAAGAGCAAAATGACAGATACGACCAAAGCCAGAATCACGAGGACGGACGCGATGAGCCGATAGGGAATCCTTCGGAAGAGGGTGTCTTGAGTAGGTCTAAACATCTCAGTATCACGCAGACGGATGCGGCGCGAGTGTTTTATTCTCCTTTGCCGAATACCCCGTAGCTTTGCTGCGGGGAGCTTTATCGTAACACTCAGAGCGGAGGCTGTATACCAAGCACTCTGCCCTTCTCACACCTTCAAGTCCGCTCGACGAGGAGCCATGTCGCGCTTGCGTTTCAACCGCTCGCAGCACTCCTGACAGAGTTCCTGCAACGTGAGGTCGTCATAAAAGAGTGCCAGAGACCGGCGGGCGCACCGGTCGCAATATTTCATCGCTCGTGCCTGGGTTTCGCTCGACCAACCGGGAGATTGTTTCATTCGTGACGCCTCCTATGTGTCTCGGACATCTTCAACGGCGGACCACTCTGTACTGGCTCAGGCGTGATTGCCGCACTTCCTCTCCTCATGAAAGCAACGCCGGTGCCACACGGTGCCAGCAACAGCAGTTTTCGGTATGTCATTGAATTTATGAAGAGATAGAAGGTGAGGAGACTTTCTATTGTGGCCCCCCCAACATTGAGAAGAGTGACAATAGTCCGAGCCTGCAATGTTTGCAGGCTCGGATGAAAACTACGGGGCGAGATGTCTTTTTCTCTGCAGTGCGGGGAAGGCTGAAGGTTAACCCCCTTCAGCCTGAACCCCTTCAGCCTATCAACCTTCATTCATTCATTTTTGCTGCTGATTCTGGCTGCCGGGTTGTTTTTGAATGGACTCCAGTTGTTTCTTGAGGGTTTCCACTTCCTGAGCCAAGGCTTCTGTGGAGCGAGACTTGGCTTCGGCCGCACGAGCGGCTTCTAGTGACGCTGGGTCCAGTAGCTGATAATCGAAGGCAACAAACCTGTCGGTCGACTTGTCCATGGTCGGCGGATCCGGGCTATCGGCTCGGAGAGCGGCTTTCGGAGTGAAGTGCAGCGTACGGTACCTGAGGCCTGAATAATCAAGTGGCTCCTGTGATCGGTAGGGGATATCGCCAATATCCAGGTTCGTGCGCATCGGGTTGTGGCGATATTGAGAGAGGATCACATACAGCTCTCGGTCATGGGCGTAGAGAGAACCGGCGGTAATTTCCCTGGTCGGCGATTGAAATCTATTCGACCCCTCCCGCGTCGTCACGACACGATACTCGATCGCCTGGTTGGCGGTTGCAGTACGTAAGCCCTCAGCAAGCAGTGGAGCGAGGAACTGGATCTGATCTTCTGAGAAGAGGGGGTAGGTGGACGGCTGTCCTGCAAAACCTTCGACGACACGACGATGGGGCCCAATGCCATGGTCATGCATCTCTAGACCTGTCAAGAGCTGGGCGAGAAGGGCTGGTGCCAGATTGATCGGATGACTGGCCTGAATTGAGGGGTTTGAAAATGTCTGCAGCGACACGGATCCGCGAGGGTCCTCAAAGAGGATTTTTCCGGTCGGGGCGGTCGTGCTGCAGGCAGTGCCGGCGACACAGAGCAGGGATAAAAGTATATTGTTCAGCGTGAAACGTGAACCGTGAAGCGTGAAGCGGGGGTCAGCCTGATGCTGTGGTGAAGGAGGCATATCGATCTTCAGGAAACCTGGTACACGTGCCCAATTGAGGGTGGGGTAATGACTTTTCGAACGAAGTTGTCTCGCACCTGATCGAGATAGCGCATGGTCTCCGTTGAGTAATAGGCCTCCCCGCATTCCTTGCACACCTCGGCTTCGACCGGCACCAAGAGATGGTCTGTGCCTACTTTAATCTCCGCTTGGACTTTTCCCGGTTTCACCGTGCCTCGTTTGCAGATGACGCAGTGCATTAGCGTATCCTCCTTCGGAAGTCAGGCTCCCATCGGTGTGGGTCCGGTTGGTAGGTGGTGACGACAATCAATCGTTCCTCGTCTGAAACAGGCGCACAAACAAGATGTAGTGGTCTTCCGGATCGTGTATGTCCCAAGATCAAACAGCTCGAGTACGGGGTATCGTCAGGATACTGCTCGATGATCTCACCGGTTTCGATTGCTTGCAAGACTTCTTCGACGTGAATGCGGCCAAACGGCTCTTCTTCCATCTCCCTTCGAGCATGGTCGGTGAATCGGCAATTGGCCGCACATCGCCGAATTTCAGCGTAGTCCATCGAGCATCGACTCTCCTACAAGCAGAAACAGGACTTTCTGCTTTGACCGGCCCCTTCAGACCAAGCGCATAGGCTGGAGGGGGAGGCTAGGCCGAAGGTCAATAGGCTGAAGACTGATCAACCTTCATTCATTTTTGCTGCTGATTCTGGCTCCCGAGTTGTTTTTGAATGGATTCCAGTTGCTTCTTGAGGGTCTCCACCTCCTGAGCCAAGGCCGCCTGATTACGAGCTTGGGCTTCGGCTACCCGCGCCTGGGCTTCAGCTGCATCACGCGCCTGGGCTTCGGCCGTGCGGGCCTGGGCTTCAGCTGCGCGTGCCTGAGCTTCGGCTGCACGAGCGGCTTCTAGAGCCTCGCCTCCTGCCTGAGGCGCAGCTTGCCTTTTAGCTTCGAGGTTTCGCCAGGCCTGTTGCAGCAGCTGATAGTCGACGGCAAGAAACCTGTCTGTCGGCTTCTCCACGGTCGGCGGATCCGGGCTATCGGCTCGGAGAGCAGCTTTCGGAGTGAACCGCAGCGTGCGGTACTTGAGGCCTGAATAGTCGAGTGGATCCTCTGATCGGTGGCTGGCCTCGTTTTTGGCCAGGTTCGCCAGCATCGGGTTGTAGCGATATTGAGAGAGGATCACGTACAGCTGCCGGCCATAGGCGTAGAGAGACCCGGCGGTCGTTTCCGTGGACGACGATTGAAATCTATTCGAACCTTCGTGCGTCGTCACAACACGAAATTCGACAGACTCATTAGGGGTTGCCTTGCGTAAACCCTCCGCGAGTAATGGGGCGAGGAACTGAACCTGGTCTTCTAAAAAGAGGGGATAGGTAGCGTCCTTTCCTAGGATCAAACTCTGAATGCCCTTGACATGGTGTTCTCCAGCACCTTCATCATGAAGCTCGATGCCTGTTAGTAGCTGGGCGAGAAGGGCCTGATCCAGAGTGATCGGATGGTTGGCCTGAATCGACCGGTCGGAAATTGTCTGCAGAGACACGGTTCCGCGCGGATCGTCAAAGAGGATTTTGCCGGTCGGGGCGGTCGTGCTGCAGGCGGTGCTGATCACACAGAGCAGGGCCAGTAAAGATTTCGTGAAGCGTGAGGCGTGAAGCGTGAAGCGAAGGGCAGAAGACGTGAAGCGTGAAACGTGAAGCGTGAAGCGAGGGACATGAGACTGCTGAGGTGAGAGAGCCATAGGGGCGAATCTAGCATAGAAATAACGTGGAAGGCGAGGAAGCAGTCTCCCCACCTTCAGCCTGAACCCCTTCAGCCTTCCTCGCCGTAATTTCCTCGCCGTAATTTCCATTGACAGATTTCTATGAGCCATGTATAAGGGCGCGGAGTTTCGGGGGTCAGAATCCGTGACCTGTGTAAAAATATAGGGGAAACAACGGCGTTTCCCACCGGCTTTAAGAAATAGTACGGAATGGACAATGACGTCCTTTGGTCCGAATCTGGGCTAAAGGACATTTTTATTTTGTCCTGCTTCATGAAAACGCACCGTAACTGGTGCAGCTACGTAGAATAATGAGAAAAGCTGGACAGCAACCGGTATCTAGGAATTAAATGGGTGCTGAGATGCAACCGGTAAGTAAAGCTGGTGGGAATCGATGTGGATAGGAGAGTCGAGTAGACGGGGAGGGGCCGACGGTTTGCGCACAATGGCGTGCGTGGCGACAACGACGTCGATGTAAGGGAGCGAGGAGGCAACCGAATTACCTCTAATCGGATGAGGAGGATGGCATGAAGTCAGCAAGTAAACGTATCGGGCTAGGAATAGGTGTCTGTGCGATCGCCTCGCTGCTCGGCAGCAATGCTGTATCAGCCGAGGATACAGTAGTAAAGGATGCCGAGTCCTTGTGGAAGGCGGCAGGCTTTCAGATCTCCGGGACCGTGCTGACATCCTATACACAGAATTTCAATAATCCCTATACCAACAACAATCAGCTGCGTATCTTCGACACAGCGGCCAATTCCTTCATGGCGAACTTGGCGCAGGTTGTATTTGAACGGCCGGCCAATGCCTCAGGCAGTGGCATGGATCGGGTGGGCTTTCGCGCTAGGCTCAACTTTGGGACCGATGCCAGGTTCTCGCGTGCTCGCACGAATTTCCAACCTGGTACGGACAATAACGAGCTGGACTTCCAAGAAATGTATGCAGAGTACATCGCCCCGATCGGCAACGGTCTGAAGATTCAAGCAGGAAAGATCAACACGTTGATCGGGTATGAAGTGATCAACGCCTGGGAAAATCCGAACTTTTCACGCACCATGATGTTCGGTTTGAGCCAGGCCTTCACGACCACCGGTATCCGGTTCACCTATCCCCTTGCGAGTTGGGGGACTGCGGCAATCGGACTCATCAATGGATGGGACAACATCGAGGATAACAATAGGGGCAAATCGTTCGAGTGGAAAGTTGATCTGACTCCCATGGAGCAGTTTGGAATCGCCTTCTTCGGGTCCTACGGACCAGAACAGGCAAATGGAAATGCTAGCCTTGGGGTTGCCACCCTTGGCAGCTGTCAAAATGGTACCCCTGGGTGCGATTCTACCGGCAAGCGGGTGGTGGTCGGCTCGATTATCACGATCAAGCCCATCGCCAGTACCACCCTCATCTTGGAGCCCTATTACGGGAATGAGACCAATTTGATTGCCAACGCTAATGGTACTGTTGGAAGCGGCCGCTGGAACGGATTAGTTGCCTATTTGATTCATGACTTCAATGATCAGACGAAGCCCAATGCATTCAGTCTCAGGCTCAGGGGAGAAATTTGGGAAGATGCAAACGGGGTCCGTGCCTGCGCAGGAGGCGTGAATTTTAATGGCGGTACCAATACCTGTTCTAATTCTGGTACTGGCCAAGCGGGGACAATTGCTTTCCCGACCACCGTTGGTGGCGGCCCTTACACGGGGGGTGGTTTTACCGGCTGGGAGACGACCTTCACACTTCAGTGGAAGCCGGCTCCAGCATTGCAGACAAGGGTCGAGTACAGATATGACCATGCCGACCAGAATGTCTACCTGTATGGCACCAGAGCAGTGAACTATCAAAACACCCTGGCATTCTCAGTCGCGTACATGTGGTAAGCGGAGGGATACGGAAGTCAGTTGAACGTTGAAGTAGAGCATCTGTGCTGATCTCGGTTGAGGCGCCTCCGTGGCATGGGCCACGGAGGCGCTCACGATAAGGGTACCGACCTCTTGTCCGGATAGGCGCAGGACAGCCTGTGCGGGATTGAGGGTGATCTCGTGCAAAGAACAGTCGTCAGAACCGCTGGTGTATTAGTCCAATCGGATAGGCCGATCCCTCGACAGAGACAGAGAGAGCAGATGAAGCAGGGTGGGCTTCGAGAGAGGGGCCTGTCCTCCTGCATTCGGGGGGTCGCGTGAGACAGCTTCTGAGAGCCGCTCAGAACAATGTGACGATGGTCAATGACAACCTCGTCCTGACCAGGAGATGAAAGGATGCAATTATGCTATCGGCTATGAGTAAATCGATGAAGATTCTGCCGGTCCTTCTGATCTGCCTTGTCATGGTGGCAGGATGGACGGCTCTCAATGTGCCAGGTGTCGCTGCGGAGGAGGCTGCAGCTGAGGCTCCGGCCGCGCTGAAGGCTGATCCGGGGGACACGGCATGGATTCTCGTCTCTTCGGCGCTGGTCATGTTGATGACCCTGCCGGGATTGGCCCTCTTCTACGGAGGACTCACCAGGCAAAAAAACATCCTGAGCACCCTCTTACATAGCTTTATCTGTCTCTGCCTGGGCAGTATGGCTTGGGTGGTGTTCGGGTACAGCCTATCCTTCGGCCCGGATGTGGGAGGGGTTATCGGAAACCTTGATCATTTCATGTTGAATGGGGTCGGCGCCGATCCCAGTCCGACCTACGGCACCACGATTCCACACGAACTCTTTATGGTCTTCCAACTCATGTTCGCTGCCATTACTCCGGCCCTGATCACAGGGGCCCTTGCGGAACGTATCAGGTTTTCTACGATGCTCTGGTTTCTCGGTATTTGGTCCGTGGTGGTCTACTACCCTGTGGCCCATTGGGTCTGGGGCGGGGGCTGGCTTGGAGCGATGGGAGCCTTAGACTTTGCCGGAGGCACGGTCGTGCACGTCACGTGCGGCATGGCTGCGCTGGTTGCCTGCATTATGTTGGGAAAACGAAAAGGCTACCCGACCACTCCAATGCCACCTCATAACCTTCCCCTCACGGTATTAGGAGCAGGTCTCCTCTGGTTCGGCTGGTTCGGGTTCAACGCCGGCAGTTCGCTGGGGGCGAATGGCCAGGCGGTCGGCGCCTTCGTGGCGACCCACATCGCCGCCTCGACTGCGACGGTGTTGTGGATGTTGATCGAATGGGCCCATCGCGGCAAGCCCACCGCGCTCGGCACGGCCACGGGAACCATCGCGGGGCTGGCCACCATTACCCCTGTTGCAGGGTATGTCTCCCTGTTCCCGGCGTTCATCGTCGGGTGCTGCGCGGCGATTATCTGCTATATCTGCGTGGTCTTCGTGAAGAGCGCGTGTGGTTACGATGATGCGTTGGATGTCGTGGGGGTTCACGGTGTCGGCGGAGCGACCGGCTGCATCCTCGGCGGGTTGTTCAATTCAAAGGCGATGGGCTCTGCGGCCGATGGGCTGTTCTACGGCGGTGGCTTCTCTCTCATGGGAGCGCAGCTCGTGATGGTGGGTGCTGTGGCGGCCTATACGGGGATCTGCACCTGGATCATTCTCAAGATCCTCGATGCCATCTTCGGTATGCGTGTGACGGGAGATGAGGAGCAGGAAGGCTTGGATACCAGTCAGCACGGTGAGAAAGCCTATCACGTATAATAAACGGGCCATGGTACAATCGGCAAAACGATCGTGCCGGCAGTTCCCTGCGACAGGGATGATCTCTGTCGCAGGGGGCCTGCCAGGGAGGTTATGGACATGAAGATGATCGATGCGATTATCAAGCCGTTCAAATTGGACGACGTCAAGGATGCTCTGGTAGAAATAGGGGTTCAGGGGATGACTGTCTCGGAAGTCAAGGGATTCGGACGCCAGAAGGGGACGAAAGAAACTTACCGGGGCGCCGAGTATACGACTGACTTCGTGCCAAAGGTGAAGATTGAACTCTACGTGGCGGACAATCAGGTGTCCCGTGTGGTCGAAACCATTACACGGGCTGCGAAGACCGGCAGCGTCGGGGACGGGAAGATTTTCGTGTCGGATATCAGTAGCGTCGTGCGGATCAGGACCGGTGAGACGGGGGAAAACGCTCTGTGACCGGGGACTGGCTCCCCCCGTCGCGTGGCTAAGGGGGGGTGCCAGTCCCTGATTTTGACAGGCGAGAGGGAAATGCGCGCGTTGTGACGATGGAATCAGATAACAGGACTCAGCCAGGACTCTTGCATGGGGCGGAGGCCACGCCGGCCTCCGCCCTGGCCGGGAAGCGGCAGGCCCTCCGGCAGCGGTTATTGGATGGGGGCTCCGGGGCAGAAGTTATGGCGGCCCTGACGGAGTTCGTGGACGGGCTGATCATCGGCAAGTACAAGAATGCCATGCGACAGGCCGGGGAAGGGGCGCAGGCCGCGGGAACCCAGCACTGTTGTCTGGTGGCGCTTGGAGGTTATGGTTTCCGGGAGTTGGCTCCCTATTCGGACATCGATGTGATGTTCCTCTTTCGCGAGGAGGCGGGGGAGACGGCGCAGACTCTGTTCCGCGAGGTGCTGCATTATTTGTGGGATCTCGGCTTTCAGGTCGGCCACAGTATGAGGACGATCGACGATTGCATCGATATGGCCGGGAAGGACCTGACGATTCGCACTGCCATGATGTCGGCCAGATTTATGGCGGGAAGCCCGCACCTGTTCCAGGAGTTCAATCGCCGCTATGCGAAGGAAGTGGTCGGCCGTGGGAGAGGGCAATTTATCGAGCAAAAGGTAGAAGAGCGTCGCCGTGAATATGAGAAGTTCGGGCAGACGGTCTATCTCCTGGAGCCCAACGTCAAGAAAAGCAAAGGCGGGATACGGGATTTCCATCTGCTCCGGTGGGCCGGGATGGCGCGGTTTCAAGCCGCGACGCTACAGGATTTGGCGGATCGTGGCTTCCTCTCCCGACAGGACCTTCTTTCGCTGACCGAAGCCCGTGATTTTATATGGCGCGTCCGGGCCTTTCTGCATCTTGAAGCAGGGCGGGCGGAGGAAATTCTGTCGTTCGACGAGCAAGTCCGGTTGGCTTCCCTCTACGGATTCCAGGATCAGCCCCACCTTCTCGGAGTGGAGCAGTTCATGCAGCAGTATTACCGGCATACGATGGGGCTGCATGAAACCTTGATCCGGTTTATCGACCGTTGCCGGGCCGTGTCTGCGAAGCGCAGACCGTCCGGCGCCCTGCCGGCCGCGAATATGGTAGAAGGCTATTTTGTGGTGACCGGCCGCCAGCTGACGGTTCCCTCTGAGCTGCGGGCTCGGGTCCTGGATAGTCCTGCCTTGCTCCTCCAGTTGTTTGACCTGGCGCGGTCGCGGCGTCTCAAGATCGATACCGGCCTGCTGGATGAGATTCATAGTCATATGGATAGTGTGTCGAGTGAGGCCTTCCGGACGCCGGAGGTCAGCCGGGTCTTTCTGAAAATTCTCGCCGGACCGGAAGCCGTGGCCGCTACGCTTGAGGCGATGCACAGGGTCCACCTGTTGGAGAAGGTGATCCCGGTTTTTGCCACGCTCCGTGGCCTGATGCAGTTTAACCAGGATCACAAGTACACGGTGGATGAACATACCCTGCGGGCAGTGGCCAGGGCGGAAGCGCTCGCCCTGCAGTCCGGTATCATCGGGTCCGTCTACCAGGAGATCAGGAGGAAGGATCTGTTGCACCTGGCAATCCTGTTGCATGATCTGGGGAAGGGGCGGAAGGAAGATCATTGCGAAGTGGGCAAGGTGATTGCCGAGGAGACGGCGGCGCGGCTGGGGTGTGATCCCCAGGAAACCAGGACGCTGGTCTTTCTTGTGCACCGGCACTTACTAATGTCCCACACGGCTTTCCGGCGCGATCCGTACGATGAGAAGGTGCTCGTGCCTTTCGCCAAGGCGGTGGGGACGCCGGAGGTCCTTCGAAAGTTGTTGGCTCTCACCGTTGCCGACATTGCGGCAGTAGGGCCTGGCGTCATGACCAAGTGGAAGGAGTCCTTGCTCACCGAACTCTATCTGCGTACGCTGCCGGTGGTCTCGGGCGAGCAGGCCCACACGGACGATTCAGACCATCTGAAGCAACTGGCCGGCGAGGTAGCCAGCGAATTCACAGACACAGCGGAAGCGGGGATCGACTGGATCGAGCTGCAATTGAGCCAGTTTCCAATGCGGTATCTGTATGGGACGCCTCTGAAGCGGATCGTGGCCCATCTGAAGGCGATCAGAAAGCTGCAGGCAGGGGATGTGATAGTTGAGGATCGCTTCAATGAGGAACTGGGTGTCTGCGAATACACGGTCATTACTCACGATAACATCACTCCCGGCATCGTGTTCAAAATTGCCGGCGTGATGGCGGCTCATGGGCTTCAGATCGTAGACGCCCAGATCACCACCCGGGAAGACGGAGTTGTGGTGAATACCTTCCAGGCATCCGATCCTGATTTTGAGGGCGCTCCTCCGGAGGAGCGCGGGGCTTCCATCGCAGAGGCGATTATCCATGTGCTGAAGGGAGAGGAGGAGGTCGAGCGGGTGATGAGCCGACATACCCGATTGTCCTCCGTGAGCCCTCTGTCTGCCGGTCGCCATGCGACCGAGGTGAAGGTCGATAATGAAACCTGCGATCGGTCCACGATCGTCGATGTGTTTGCCGACGATACGCAAGGATTGTTGTATGCCATCACCCGCAGCATTTTTCAGCTCGGCCTGTCGGTTCAAGCGGCCCGGATCTCGACGAGAATCGATGACGATATCAAACAGTCCTTGCGCACGATCGGTAAACATCAGGTGGCGGATGTGTTCTACGTGACGGACCAGCAGGGAGCCAAGATCGAGGACCACAGCCGGCTGGAGGCGATCCGCGAGACTATCAAGGAGGATGTCGATCTGTTTATGGACCGGCAGGCCGGCACAGCAGAGAGCGTAGGAGCAGTATCCGCATCTTAAATCGAAGCTGACATGGAGGGTTGGTTGGAATGAATCCCCGCGAGGTATCGGAGTTTGCGAAGAAGCATAAAGCTCAGGTCGTGGATTTGAAGTTTGTAGACTTGCTCGGCACCTGGCAGCACTTCTCAATCCCGATAGAAGAACTGACTGAAGGGTTGTTCAAGGACGGATCCGGACTGGACGGTTCATCGATCCGAGGCTGGAAGGCGATCAACGACAGCGACCTGCTGATGGTGCCGGATCCGACCACGGCCAGTCTCGATCCCTTTTGTGCGGTTCCGACATTGAGCCTTGTCGGTAACGTGCTCGATCCGATTACGCGCGAGCCCTACGACCGCGATCCACGGTTTGTGGCGCAGAAGGCGGAGAAATATCTCCAGAGCACGAAGATCGGCGATACGTCCTATTGGGGGCCCGAAGCGGAATTCTTCATTTTTGATCAGGTCAGATATGATCAGACCGGCCACAGCGGTTTCTACCATATCGATTCCGAAGAAGGCGCCTGGAACATCGGGCAGGAAGGTCATAATCTGGGCGGAAAGATCCGTCACAAGGAAGGGTACTTTCCAGTCCCGCCGACCGATACGCAACAGGATATACGCAGCGAGATGGTCCTGGAGATGCAAAAGGCCGGGATTTACATTGAAAAGCACCACCACGAGACTGCGACGGCGGGCCAGGCGGAAATCGATATGCGCTTCGACTCGCTGGTCAAGACGGCTGACAAGTTGATGATGTACAAGTACATCGTCAAGAATGTGGCCCGCCGCCATGGCAAGACCGTCACCTTCATGCCCAAGCCGATCTTCGGAGATAACGGTACCGGCATGCATACGCACCAGAGCATCTGGAAAGACGGGAAGCCTCTGTTTGCGGGGAAGGAGTATGCCGGTATCTCGCAACTCTGTCTCTATTATATCGGCGGCATTCTGAAGCACGCGCCGGCCCTGGCGGCCTTCACCAATCCGACCACCAACTCCTACAAGCGATTGACGCCTGGATTTGAAGCGCCGGTCCTGCTGGCCTATTCCAGCCGGAATCGATCGGCTGGAGTCCGGATTCCCATGTACTCTCCCAGCCCGAAGGCCAAGCGGATCGAGGTGCGCTTTCCCGACCCGACCGCCAATCCCTACCTGGCCTTTCCAGCCATGCTGATGGCAGGGTTGGACGGAATCGAAAACAAGATCAACCCCGGTGAACCAGCGGAGAAGGATCTGTACGATCTCGAGCCGGAGGAAGCGGCGAAGATCCGCACGATGCCTGGCAGCCTGGATGAAGCGTTGCGAAGTCTGGAGCAGGACCATCAGTTTCTGCTCAAGGGCGGGGTCTTCAGCAAGGATCTGATCGAGGCCTGGATCAACTACAAACGCACCAGGGAAGTCGACCCCATGCGGTTGCGCCCCCATCCGTACGAGTACGTGTTGTATTATGATGCGTAGGACTTGATGTAGGCTGAGGCTCAGGTTAAGGTTGAGCGGGGCGTCCGTCTCTCGGGCTGGGAGGCGGACGCTTTTTTTTGGTTGATTTGGTTTATCTGGTTTATTTGGTTTGTTTTGTTTATTTTGTGCACAGGGCTTTTCCCGTTGATTGAACCAGATCAACCAAACAAACCAAATAAACCAAACAAACGAGCAGTGTCATGTCAACCACAGTGAGTCAGGATACGCCCCCTTCTGCAACTGCCACGCCTCCGGCGACGACGCTCAATCGCAGTCTGACTCTCTGGAATAGCCTGACGATCGGCTTCGCAACCGTTTCACCGGTGGCGGGACTCTATGCCATCATTGGCGTGCAGACAGTGGTGACGGGAGGCGGTTGGTTCGGTGCCCTGGCGCTCTGTCTGGTGATGCAGATGTTGGTAGCAACCGTCTATGCTGAGCTGTCCTCGCAGATTCCGATTGCGGGGGGCGCATACAAGTGGGCACGGCAGCTCGGAGGCGCCACCACCGGGAAGTATGCCGGAGTCATCTACGTCAGTTCCACGATTGCCATGCTCACCACGACCGCCTATACCGGCGGGGTGTGGCTTGCGCTGTTTTTCGGGTTTGAGAGTGAAGGAGGGCTCACCTTAGTCATATGGGGCGTCGTGTTTTTGTTGCTCTGCACGCTCCTCAACCTGTCTCACGTGAATGTGTTTAAGCTCGTTATTTCCTTGGGTGTGTATGCGGAAATCATCGGTTCGTTCGGCGTGGCACTGCTGCTGTTTCTTTTTTTTAGACAGCATTCTTTTTCCGAGCTATTCCAGCACCTAGGAACGGGCACCGCACCCAGCCAGACAGCTGCATTTCTGGCGGCGCTCGCCATTTCTGGTTGGGCCTTCATCGGCTTCGATGCGTGCTCCACGATCGCCGAAGAAACTCATAACCCCAAACGGATGGTTCCACGCGCAATCTTCTTGTCTCTCTGTATGGTGGGAGGGGTGGTGCTCTTCAACTCCGCCGCCCTGACCTTGAGCTTCAATCGAGACACATTGGTCCATACGAGCGCCACGTCAGATCCCGTCACACCTGTCATCGCCAGTAACTTTGGAGCCTGGGCTGAATCACCTTTTCTGGCGATCGTGATGATCGCGTTCCTGGCCTGCGGGGCATCCATGGTGCAATACACGTCGCGCATTGTGTACTCCATGGCCCGCGAGGGCAACATGCCTATGGTGTTCAGCCGGGTGACGGGCTCCAAGATTCCGCGTAATGCGGTGATCTGCGTGGTACTGCTGGCTGGGCTCGGATTGCTGTTCGGGCTGAACGATGGAGCAGTGGCCACGGTGATCGCGTTCGGTACAGGCGGGCTGTATGCCATGTTCGCTATGACCACCGGGGTCGGGCTTTATACTCGCCTGACGGGACGCTGGAACCCTGCGCTGGGGGAGCTGAAGTTGGGTGCCTGGGGATTGGTGATCAATGCAATGGCCTTTATCTGGTCGCTGTTTGAATTCGTCAATATCGCCTGGCCGCGGACCTATGCCGTTTCACCCAATGCCCCCTGGTGGCAGTTGTGGGCCGTGCCGCTGGTCTTGGGCAATATTCTAGGTGCCACGACGCTGAACATTCTGATCAATAAGATGCGCCGGAACTAACGAATGAATTATTCTCCTTCGCTGAATACCCAGGCCGCACAATTCATGACGGTTCGTCGAGAAATCGTGCCAACAAGCCAGGCGAGGGGTACGAGGCGAGGGGCTAGAGGGAAAAACTGAACATTGGCGATTGCAACAGAAGCGCTCGTGAATAATGCGGGTTAACAGCATGCGCTCAGAAGCGAACCTTGCTGATGGGGCGTCCGGCGGTATATCGTTGAAAAGAATTCAATGTGGAGATTATCTAACAACAGCAGGGAGTGGCTGCGAACATGCATCCGGCGATTTCCACCCCTCGCAGCTGCGGCAGGCGGCATTGTTATATTTGTGACGGCGTTTCCGTCTTACGCAGTAGCCGGAGACTCGGTCCCAGAGTTTTTCCCGCTTCGTCCATATAGTTTCGACGTGTCGTTTAATGAGCGATCGTTCGCGCCTGAGACCAGAGTCATTGCCGCCCAGGCCGGCCTCACAGCCTTTCGCTATGACAACCTTGAAGTGCGAACCGTCTATCAATACTATAGTCAGCATACCCCTACATTTACGACAGATCAAAATTCTTTGTACCTGAATCCTCGCTGGAATAATTTCATTGATATTCTGGATTTTCCAAAGGGCTACCCGATCAATCGGATGATTCGACATGTTCTCTTTGGACCGCTGGAGGACCGGGCGGTGCCATATCTTGGCGCACTTGCTGGAGGAACGATCCCGGGGCGAGATGCTGATTCCCCAGGCTATCTCTATGGGGGCCAGATGGGAGTGCGGTTCCCTGTGGCTCGGGGAATTTCGCTCGATATAGGGCTCCAATACATGCGACTTGAAATTCACTTCCAAGGTCAATCCAACTTGTCAGAACAATGGCTCTTTACTACTGGAGTTCGTTTCTAAACAGTATGATTGTCGGCAGATCCAGGTCGATCATAGGGAGGGTCTGGAGCCTCAAGCAATTGGGCTCACAAGCCATCGTCCTGTTCTTGATCGCTCTCGGATACCTTCTGCAAGGATGCGGACTCGTCTTCGATGCGGTGGAACTGGTACAACCTCTTGCGCGCGATGAACTATCTGCTATTTGCTCGCGAGGGCAGGTGCGTGTGGGAATCTCCGTGGAACCGTTTCGGCCCTTTGTATTTCCCGCTGTTTTCACCGATGAAGGGGTTCGTGTCACAGGCCTCGATGTGGAGCTGATCCGTGAGGTGGCCGACGCTCTGACCGCATATTGTGGCGGACAGAAACCCGTCGTTCCTACATTGCACCTCACCCGGTTCCGTGATCTCTTCATCGAGATGAATGAAGGGCACCTCGATCTTTTCGTCTCAACGATCGGCGGGAATGTGCCGGGTGCAAGACCTGCAGGCCTATGGTATTCAATTCCGTATTTTCATAACGGCGGCATCGGAGCCATGACCCAAAAACCGGAAGTGGCTGAGAGAGTCCGGGCGCAGTTTCAAAAACGAGCTGAGAATCCTGACACACTTGGGGCGATCCAAGCAGGGCTATCCGGCTTGACCGTGACCGCCCAGAAAGGAAGAACCTCTCAACTCTATGCAGAAGCCAATCTTAAGAATACCCGGTTGCTCATATGCGATTCTCTTCCAGCCGCCGTCGAGACGAAGGACCCAAGCATCGATGTGATTATATCCAAACATTCCATCCTCGATTATGTGACGAAGCACGTCTGGCCTGACTGGCGCCTTCTCACGCGGAATGATGGAACGCCTTTGATCCTGACGCAGGAACACTTCTCCGTTGTCACGATTGAAGAACACAGACGGCTGCAATGGTTCCTCAATAACCTGCTGTATCGATTAGAGGAGTCAGGGCGGTTGGAGCGGATGCGCAGGCGTTGGTTGGAAGAAGACTATGCGCCGACTCGACGGGCAGCCACAGAAGGCCTGCCGTTTGAAGTTTCAAAAGTGCCGGAACATTACGATCAGGGACAGTGCCGTTTCGGAGCCGGAAGGTGAGCAAGAAAGGCAGACTGATGAACGCGCGCGCGTTTTTTTTCATATTCTTGAGCCTGATGAGCTTTCTTACGTGGTCAAGTAGTGGGTGGGCGCAGACACTTCGTGAAGAAACCGAACAAACCGCCCAACATCTAGCGGTATTGCTCAATGTGGGACGTCTTATCGTCGAACGCAATCAAGCACTGATTAATGATCCCCGGAAAGGCGATAAAGGATTTACGCCGGAGGCGTTTGAACATGAGGTTGCCAATGAGTTTATCCGTCAGACACACATTGACCTGAAGGATCTCCCCACGCATCTTCCCTCTCTTGCGAAGGAACTGTTGCCGCTATTGCTTGAGTCGAGTAAGCAGGTGGTGGCTGATGCACAACTTGTGATCAATCAACGAGGCATCGGATATAAGAATTTTATTCCGGCTACATTTGGCAGCCAAGCCGCTAGAAAGTTCTCCAATCGCTCTCACGTGAAAATCAAGCAAACCACGCTCAATCCCAGGAATTTGAAAAACACGCCCGATGAATACGAAGAACGCGTGTTGAAACGGCTGGCTACGCAACCGGCCTCAGGCACTTTCATCGCCGAATGGATCGACAATGACACGACCCTGAGAGCGTTGGCCCCAATATATTATTCACAAGATTGTCTGGCCTGTCATGGCAATCCCAAAGGCATCCTGGATATTTCTGGCTATCCACGTGAGGGCGCCCAAGAAGGCGATCTCGCCGGAGCAATCAGTATTCAGATCCCAGTGAAAAATCGGTAGCAAGCCGCCTGCCCATTTGATTCACGATGAACGCGGCTTAGGGCTTTTTGCGGTTCGGTAGATGGCCGGAACGCACCTGGCAGGCCAGAACGTCGCAGATCACACGGGTCGACATTAAGGCAGTGATCTCTGCCGCGTCGTAGGGAGGAGCGCATTCCACGATCTCGATTCCGGCTAACGGCTTGTAGTCCGCAATAATCTGGAGGAACTTCAGCACTTCGCGCGGCAAGAACCCGCCGGGCTCAGGCCAGCCGGTTCCAGGCACGAAGGCCGCATCCAAACAGTCGACATCGAAGCTCAACCAGACTGCGTCGACGCCATCCCAGGCCACTTCGAGCGCCTGTTTGGCGGCATTCTCAATCCCCATCTCCACACAGTCGGTGACGGTCATGATGGTGGTTTGGCGTTCACGCCCGGCCTTCACGCCGGGCCTCGGCGCCTGCCAGCCGCCGATCCCAATCTGGACAAGATTTTTTGCCGGCACGTTGGGAATGTTCGTCGCATGGAACCAGGGTGTGGTGTGCATACGCTCGTCGAGATCGGTGTCCTGCGTATCTACATGCCGGTCGAAGTGAATGATGCCGAGTTTGCCTCCATTGAGATTCTTGGCGACCCCCCGCACCGTCGCAAACCCGAGAGAATGGTCGCCGCCGAGCACGACGGGAAAGGCTCCGCTGGCGTAGACATGTGAGACACCCTTACTGACCTGATCAAAGGTCTTTTCGATGTTGGCAGGTATGGTAAACACGTCGCCGAGATCGCACATGGAAATCGATTCCCGCAGATCCACGCCGAGTTCGAAGCTATAGGATCCATACAGAGCCGAGATCTTGCGAATGCCCTGGGGGCCGAACCTCGTGCCGGCCCTGTATGTCGTGCCGCCGTCGAACGGGGCCCCCAGAATCGCGACATCGTACTGGCCGCACTTGCGGACGTCTTCGACATAGGGCGCTTTGCCGAATGTATTGATCCCGGCAAAGTGGGGTAGCTCTCCCCGACTGAACGTGGGAATCCGGCGATCCTTAATAGATTCAGCGGCCGGTAGGCCCAGTTCAAGGCCCCGCGCGATTTCTTCTTCATGCTTCGTCGTTGGGAGCAGTGCCTCCGCTTCGACGGCGAATTTTGCCTCAGGACCGTATTTGTCATGCAGGGGAACCTTGCCTCTGTATTTTGCCTTATCAGCCACGATAGTCTCCTCCTTACGCCCATCAAAGGTTCTGGTTTGTTTGGTTCATTTTGTTTGTTTGGTTGATTTGGTTCAAAACGAGAGACGCTATTCGCACGAAATAAACCAAAGAAACTAAACAAACCAGATCAACCAGCCTCCCTCATCCAGCCTGCGAGAGCGCGCTGAACTGTTTTTTAAAAAATTCACTGGTCGCCCGCATGTGGTGCGCGATGTCTGTTTGTAAGTGACGCGCGCAGGCCTGCCAGTCGTCTGTCGTGTAGCCGACACGGCGGGCAAGACTGACAAACTCTTCCGAATCGGGGGGGGGAAGCACCAGGTCCTTCGCGTTTCCCCGGACCATGCGTAATCCATCGATCAGGATACGGATGAAGATGTAGGCTTTACGGAGGGTCTCTCCGTCGGCGCGGGTGACTAAGCCGGCTTGCACCAGCGTGGCGAGTGCTTCCAGGGTGTTCGGCGTACGCAGGCCCGGATGGTTGTGTCCGTGCATCACTTGCAGATATTGCACGGCATATTCAATGTCGATCAACCCTCCCATTCCATACTTCAGGTTGATCTGCCCCGGCTTGACCAGCTGCCTGAACTGTTGTCTCCTCAGCTCCACTGCGGCGGGAATGTCCCAAGGCTCTTCTCCATAGACGAAGGAGTCGCGGTGTGCCTCCATCTGCCGGCCCAATGACTCATCCCCGACAATGTGCCGGAGTTTGATGAGGGCCTGCCGCTCGAATGGCGCGGCTAATCCGGTCGGACTGCAATAAGTACGGCCTGCCTCAAGCACATTGGCCAGCGAACTCTTCCCTCCATGCGGACGCAAGCGCACGTCGAGGTGAAAGATACCTTCCTGTTTCGCCTCGATCCACTGCAGCAGTTCTTGAACGAGCCGTTCAAAGTATTCTGAGTTCTCCAGTTTCGTCTTACCGTTCGTGGCGCCCTCTCCGCCATACACGAACAAGAGCTCGATGTCCGACGCATAACCGAGTTCCCGGCCGCCGAACTTCCCCAGGCCCAGTACTGCAAAAGGGCAGGGCTTCCGGTTCCGGAGAAGGGGGCGGCCATAGAGGCGGCCCAGCTTTGTCTGGCAGTCGACGACGCTGCGGGCCAGGATGACTTCGGCGAGCTGGGTGAGGGCCAGGGAGAAATCAGTCAAACTGGGCGCGGCATCGACGATATGTTTCATGTCGATCCGGAACAGCTCATGGTCCTTAAACCGGTTCAGGGCGTCTTTTCGCGCCTCGTCTGTTTTCGCGCGGGAGACCACACGGTCGAGTTCTTTCCGGAGGATGTCCTGTGATTTGATGAGGGGCGAATCTCGGTATTCCGTGAGCAGTGGCAGAAGGTTTTCATGTTGGCGTCGAAGAAAGTCCTCCCACAAAAAGTCGCTGGCGCCGAGCAGCCGCGCGAGCAGGGGAAACGTTTTCTTGTCGCTGATGAAGTCGAAGGCCTTGTTTTTTCCTTTCTTGCCCGTTCCCGCGACGATGAGATCGAGAAAACGGTCGAACGATGCAAGCGCCTTGGCCGGATCAGAAGCCCAGGTCAAGGCATGGGTAAATTGTTTGATCAGGACGGCGGTCTGCCGCAGTTGCTGTTGATCGGCTGGGTCGAGCAGTTTTTGCCCATCGCGATTTCTGACAGAGAACCGATCGTGCAGTTTGGACCCGTCGCACTCGATCTGGGCCTTGGTGATATAAATGTTGCGCATGGCCAGGGCGTTCGCGAGCGCATAGAGGAAGGCCGGAGTGTCGTCCGAGTGGATGTCCATGATCGTATCGGTCGGTGATTGGCTATTGTCGAAGGTAATCTGCACCGTATGGAGCAGGCCGGTGAAGGCACTTCGATGTTTGTCCAATCGTTCGACAAGCCGGCGGTTGACATATTGGCGCGCCTCGTCGAAGCGACCGGCATCCAATAGCCGAATGATTTCGGTGACGGTCTGTTGAAGCGCGTTCTGCTGGGGGAGGGGAAAGCCCGTGCCTTCTAGGGGATGGACCAGGAAGACATCGACGATTTTCTTGCGGCTCAGGCCAGGCCGGCGTCTGGGTCGCCGAGCCGCCGGGTGAGTCTCACGGCGCATCGATGGAGAGGGAACGGCCTCACTAAATGTATAGATCCGTCCCTCTTCGATATTGAGTCCGAAGGCAGAGAGCGCACCGCAGATGGCGGCGAATTCCGAGAAGTAATCGTAGGCGACGACGCTGATTTCGGATCGCCCCTGTCCCTTGTCGAGCACCGACAATTCGCAGGGATGATCCGGTGTGAGACGGCTGGCAAGCCGGATATGCTGCGCGACCGCATCCAGCTGAAACCGCTCGAAGTACTCGGGGTCTATCCGCGAGACGAAGTCCCGGAGTATCTCATCATCCACATCCGGACAGAGAGAGGTCAGGGACTCGATGATCGACTCATGTGATCCAAGCCCATCGGTCATGGCCGGAAGTATAGCCGAAGTAGGTTCGTTGTACTAGCTTCTATACGTCAGTATAATACCTGCCCATGACCGCTCATCCCAAGAAGGAAGTGCCGCGCTATTGCGCTCTTCCAAAGCTCGAGTGGGCTCCTCGACCGGATCCAACCCCCGTCCTCTTGGCGTCAGGGCTGGGACCGGAACAGCTTGCCGCGATTCTTAAACCGTATGGATTCCATGGCATTCAGGATGCCTATGCGAATCTGCAGTCGATGGCGGGTGATACAGATCAGAGGCGCCAGTTAGCGGAAATACTGCCCTCGCTGCTCGAAACGATCGGGCGGACCGCTGATCCGGATAAAGCCTTAAACCACTGGGAACGTTGGCTCGCGAGTGGAGTCAGCCGGTCTGCTGTGTTGGAATACCTTCGTAGCGCACCCCGCATGTTGGACCTGGTCTGTACGATCTTCGGGAACAGTGATTCACTCGCCTTCACCCTTGTCAGAGATCCTCTGCTGCTCTACTGGCTGGCCCAGCAGAATGTGTTGTCCACCGCGCCGACCAGGGCGGGGATGGAGCGGACAATCCGGCAGGGTTTGGAGGCTGTCACCGAGACCGAACTCAAGTTGGACCTGCTCAGACGATTCCGTCGTCGAGAGATACTGCGCATCGGCGTGCGAGATCTCGTGCGGTTAGCGGACGTCGTGGAAACGACCGCCTCCCTCTCGGATTTGGCCTCGGTCCTCATCGATGCGGCCTATCGAATTGTGGATGCCGATCTACGGGCTCGGCATGGCATTCCCATGCATCAGGATCGGCAGGGGAAGTGGGTCGAGACCGGGTTTGCGGTTATTGCGATGGGGAAGTTGGGCGGACACGAGCTCAACTACAGCTCCGACGTCGACGTGCTCTATGCCTGCGAATCCCATGAGGGGGCAACCAGACCGGCTGCCTCCGGACGCGCGAAGGCGAAGGGGCCTAAGCAGCGCAGGCTGTCCAATGAAGAATACTTTGAAATCCTCGCGCGGGAACTCACGAAAGCGCTGACCGTACAGACTCATGAAGGATACGTGTATCGAGTGGATCTCCGCTTACGAGCGGAAGGTTCGGTGGGGCAGCTCACTCGCTCGCTCGACGAGTATGCCAAGTACTATCGGACGAGAGGGCAAGTGTGGGAACGGTTGGCCTTGCTGAAAGCCTGCCCCGTGGCCGGGTCCAAAGAGGTCGGGAGATCGTTCCTCAAGATGGTGCGGCCCTTTGTGCTGGCGCCATTATCGAAGGGGTTGGATGTCGAACCGTGGCTTAAGATCGTGGAGGAGGTTCGATCGGTTAAGGAGCGGATCGATGCAAAGATGGCGGAGCGCGGGCATGAGCAGCGCAACGTCAAACTAGGTGTCGGCGGGATCAGGGAAATCGAGTTTCTCATCCAAACGATCCAGGTGCTGGCAGGCCGGCGGTTGCCTGGTATTCTGGCGCGGGGAACCCTGGGTTCGTTGGCGCGTTTGCAGAAGGTCGGTATTCTGTCAAAAAACCAACAAGTCGATTTGACCCGCGCCTATCGGTTTCTCCGGGACGTGGAGCATAAATTGCAGATGGTGCACGATATGCAAACACACGCGTTGCCGGATCAACAGGATAAACTCGAGCGTTGCGCGATCCGCATGGGCTACAGGGGGGCGAGTCGATCTGCGGCCCTCATGCAATTTCAGGCCGACCATGCCGCCCATAGGACCGTTGTGCACGACATCTTTCAGTCGTTCTTTGAAACACCCAAGACCTCAGCGATCCTCAAAAAAACCTTGCGGCTGATCGGACAAGAGCCGGCGAAATAGTCCACTGCTTTTTCAATTCTTCGGCAGCACCACGATCCTGAGCCAGAAGTCCTCAATCGTTTTTATCACCGTGATGAACCGGTCCAAATCCAGCGGCTTGACAATGTAGCAATTCGCGTGAAGGTTGTAGCTCTCCACGACGTCTCGTTCATCCTCCGACGTCGTGAGAATGACCACGGGGATGCGTTTCAGGTTCTCATCGGTCTTGATCTCAGCCAGCACCTTTCGTCCGTCTTTCTTGGGAAGGTTGAGGTCGAGCAGGATGAGATCCGGTCGCGGAGCGCCTGCGTGCTGCCCCTGCCGGCGCAGCAACGACAAAGCTTCTATACCGGTTTTGACGACGGTGAGCTTGTTGGGCAGCGTCGCCTCTTTGAGCGCCTCAAGCGTCAGACCGACATCGCCGGGATTGTCTTCCACTAAGAGTATCTGCACTGGTTTGACATTCTTGGGCGTGTGCATACGGGGTCTCCTTGCGTGTAAATCCTCCGTGACGGATGATCCATCAAGCATCACGAGCATGTCGGCTCTAGCCGATTATCGGCAGAGTGAAATGAAAAGTCGCTCCTTGGCCTGTCTGGGATACTACCCAGATTCGTCCACCATGGCGTTCAACAATCTTTTTGCATATCGCCAGGCCGATGCCGGTGCCGGGATATTCTTCTCGATTGTGCAATCGCTGAAAAATGACAAAGATTCGCTCGGCATACTCGGGGTCCAGCCCGACGCCATTGTCGCGGACCGAAAACAACCATTCAGTGGGCCGGCGTTCAGCCGACACATGAACTTGTGGCGCCTCCTTCCCGTGGAACTTGATGGCATTGCCGATCAGGTTCTGAAAGAGCTGTCCCAGTTGTACCCTGTCCGCCATCACTCTGGGCAGGGGGGCGCGGGTTACAACCGCCCGGCTCTCCTCGACCGCAACCCGTAAATCGCTCAGCACCTCTTCCAGCACGCTATTGCAATCCACCTCTTCAAACACTTTCTCCTGCACGGTCACGCGTGAGTACGCCAGGAGGTCATTGATCAGCCATTGCATGCGGTTGGCTCCATCTACGGCATACCTAATATACTCGTCGGCATCGGAATCGAGCTTGCCTTTGTAACGCCTCGCCAGGAGCTGTGTGTAACTGGCGACCATCCGCAGCGGCTCCTTCAGGTCGTGCGAGGCTACATACGCAAACTGCTGCAAATCGGCGTTAGAGCGAGCCAGCTCAGCGATGGACTCTTCCAAGGCTTTCCGCGACAGAGTCAGATCGCGATTATCGCGGACCAGTCTCCATGACGCCCACAAGCCGAATCCGGCCAGCGGCGTGACGAGCAGGAGCCCCACTCCTGCGAATGTCCAAATGAGCCGGTTGATCGGAGCATGGACATGTTCACGGTCCAGCCGAACCAATACGGTCCAGTCAAATCCTGGAAAGTTGCTGTAACCTTGTGTCCTGGCAAAGCCGGTCACCACAGGAATCTGGCGGCGCTGGTGCAGTTCCTCTACAAAACCCGGCTTCTCACGATCCCCGGCTGCTCGACTTGCGGAAAGCAGCTCCAATTTTTGCAGGCTGCTGTTCATACCGCTCGCTTGGTTCTTCTCGATGAGCACCGCTCCTTGGCGATCCAGCAGCAACCAGTCGTGAGTGTCTTCTCCGGTTTGGAGTTTCCCTTCTTGCTCAAGAATGGCACGTAGATTCTCAAGCGGGACCTTGGTTGTCACCACTCCGCGAAAGTCTCCTCGTGGCCCATAGATCGGAGCCGAGAAGCCCACAGCCATCATGCCCTCTGACTCTGGTGAGACCCTGGCTTCCTCAAGTTGAACCTGGCCTGTCTGTCTCGCCAGCGTAAACCAATGCGGCTGCGTGAAACCCAGGCTGCCCTGCGCCGCACCCTCCGCCTCTGTTATCTCACCTGTGTCCGGCCCGGCAGGCGAGTCGGTCGCCACAACAATTCGACCAGCCGCATCGGTCACTCCTACCCAGGAATAGTACCGATACAGCTTCTTGTATTGCCGTAGTCTCTGTCTCTTCTCCTCCTGTTTGCCCTCGAATAGAATTCTGTCATTTGCAAACACCTGGATGTCACTGAACCGCTCGAACAAAACCCGATCGAGAGTGTTAGCGGCCCTGACCGCGGTCCTGCTGAGGTCAGCTCCTCTCTCCTGGACCATCACAGCTTTCAAAGAGGTTAATGTATAGAGTCCCACCCCTACCGCAATAGCAAAAGATAGGAACGATGCCAGGGGGAGCACGGGTCCAGACCACCAGGGTCTATCGAGCAGCAGTTGTGCCTTAGGTGTCAAAGAGAATGCGGGTACCATACAAAACAGTTGTGCTGATGGGGTACGGGCAATAGCCGCAGGGTTGTTCTCCGCCAGGGAAGGGTGACACACCAACAAGAGCAGAATCGATGCAAAGATAGCAGGCTTCGAGATTCGAGACAATAGTCAGCCAATCGGGTATTTGAATCAGCACCATCTCCAGCTCGACAACGTATGTGTGGAATGGAGGGGGTAGCTTTCTGATAGGATGTCGGAAACATAAGCGAAGGCCCCGTGATTCAGTGTATCGGTCTAACAGGCTGCGGAAAAACTCGGTTTACACACAATATACTATTGGAATCTAGTAAATTGCGCCGATGGCAACAAAGCCGGAGGATGCTCAAAAAGGCCAGACTTCTCACCCGCCCAACCCTGACGCGCCGAGACGCGTCTTGGCCCAGGCAAGGCCGCAGCGGATGAAGAAGGCTTAGGTCGAGGTTAAGGTTAAGCATTGAACAGGTTCTTGTTTACTCAACCTTAGCCTCAACCTTAACCTTTCAATAACGCTGGCGGACTTTTTCAGCATCCTGCTAAAGAGTGTGATGGCCTATGGAACAAATTGAAACAAACTATCGAGCCCTCTTAGCCGTCGCGGTGGTGCTCAATTCTCAGCGGGATACGCACAGCCTATGGGAAGCGATCACCGCTGAGATCACGAAGGTGATTCCCTGGGCACGGGCATCTGTCACCCTTTACGATCCTGAGGCCGATGGGTTCAGGTTTTATGTCATGGCCACGACGATGGCACAGGTAGTGCTCCAACGCGATGCCGTGATTCCCCGTATCGGAAGCGGGATGGGGTGGGCCTATGATCACAAAACTGTCCACTGTCGTCCGGAGCTGAAACAGGTACAAGTGTTTCCTGAAGACAAAATGTATGTGCAGGAAGGGCTCGGACGCATCATCAATCTCCCTCTACTCGTGGGAGACAAGTGTCTGGGCATTCTCAATATCGGCACTATTGAGTCGGGCGCTCCCGACCCGGGGGACCTCGAGTTTCTGGCACAGGTGGCGACGCAGATCGCCTATGCGATCGATCATGTCCAGGCGTACGAACAGATCGATTGTCTGCGGGCCCAGCTGGCCAAAGAAAAAGACTACCTCGTCGAAGAACTGAGGCTTAGGCAGGATACCGACTCCTTGGTAGGAAAGAGCCTTGCCTTTCGGCATGTGATAGACCTTGCTCACGACGTGGCGCCTACTCCGTCGACCGTGTTCATTACGGGTGAAACGGGCACGGGCAAGGAACTGATTGCACAAGCGATCCATGATTGGAGCCCGCGGCACTCGAAACCCATGGTGCGGGTGAACTGCGCTGCCTTCCCGGCTGGGTTGGTCGAAAGCGAACTCTTTGGCCATGAACGAGGCGCATTCACCGGAGCGGACCGAACCCGCGAAGGCCGATTTGAACTGGCCCATGGTGGAACGCTGTTCTTGGATGAAATCGGTGAAATGCCCTTGGAAACACAGGCCAAGCTCCTGCGAGTCTTACAAGATGGCATGGTGGACCGTCTGGGTGGGAAACAGCCCATTCGTGTTGATGTTCGGGTGATCGCCGCCACCAATCGCGACCTACCCGCAGCCGTCAAGCATGGGACATTTCGCGCTGATCTCTTTTATCGTCTGAATGTCTTTCCTCTTAGCGTCCCTCCACTCAGGAATCGTCCGGAGGATATCCCCCCGTTGGCGCGACATTTCCTGAAACAGTACTGCGTGAAATTCGGACGTTCGTGCAAAGACATCGATCAGGAATCGCTCGAGCGATTGATGCGATACCCTTGGCCTGGCAACGTCCGTGAACTGGAAAATGTGATCGAGCGTGCGCTGATCCTCTCTCGTGAACCGGTGTTGCGGATCGACGACCATGTCTTGGGTTCACAGACCTCATCGGTTCCTACCCAGCCACCAGCGGATCTCAAAGAACTCGAGCGCCGGCATATTCTGCAGACCCTCGCACTGACAGATTGGCGTATCGCCGGTCCGGATGGCGCGGCTGTGCGTTTGGGAATCCCTCCAAGCACGTTGCGCAGCCGGATGAAGCAGTTTGGAATGAAGCGATCGCCTGCCGGCTAAAGACCCAGAACATCCGCTCCGCATGGTCTGCCTATCTCATCTCTCCTTTTTGAAGGAACAGCACGCGATCCTTCGCGCGCCGAGCTCGCGAGCAGACGCGACTCATCGTGGGCTACCTTCGTCCTCATGCACTTCCCCTTATTAGTCACTGCAAGAAATCCCTGTATTCCAATGAGTTGTGACCGAGCGGTTGAAAAGAATGAGCACGGCACGGCCTGTGCCCTACCGGGATACTGCAGGCACAATTCAACTCATCACTGGAGATGAGTAAAGACTGCAAACGTTTCCTGGAAGGAGGAACATCATGGAGATCGCAATGTTGTTCAATGGCGTGCTGTATGCCTGTTTGCTTGGAGTCTTAGCTATGGCATGGGGATGGTTGCAGAGAAGTGATTCTTGAATGAGGCTCGGTGGAGGGCTGGAGAGCAATCAGCAGAGACTTCCAGCCCTCCTGTTTCGACGGTGCAGGTAAGCGGTTTCTGCACTCCGCATAAATCGTCAGGTGTGAGACCGGTCACCTTCGAAAGGCGCGCCAACATGCGCGGGCCGATTTCATCACGCTCGTGAAAAGCAAAGACGACATCCGGCCAGCCGGTCTTTTGCAACGTGCGATGGGAGCCACTTGTACGCTTAATCTGCCAGTCGATGCGAAGGAGGGCGGAAAGAACGCGCGAGGACTGGGTCGAAGGCCACCGGCTCATGCCGCAATGAACGACACGTTCAGTAGGTCCTCAGGTACGGCTTCGCCATGTTCGAGGCGATCGGCCATTGCCCGAAGCGCCAGAGCTTGGACCGCCGCAAGGGCAGCAGCCTTCGTCTGGCCATAGGCCATTACCCCAGGTAGGGTCGGCACCTCGCCGATCCACCGGCCATCTTCTTCTTGTTCCAGCTCGATCTTGAGTTGAGTGATCTTCCCCATGAGTATCCTTCGACAGGTTCACTGGTCGATAGGCTAAGCCCCAACAGGCTAAAAATCAAGCTGCCATAAGGAGCCCCCGTACGGGGAGAAAACAAAGGAAAGAGTAGTCCCGTTCCCAAACTAGACCGAGTTCAACTGCGTGGGGAATGAGACTCGACTGCTCCCGCACCTCTCAGAGCGACCCACTCAGGCTCCGCTGAGCGGAAGCCTTCGGAAATTCCCTCGCAGACTCGGTCAGTTTTCGCTTTCCTTCCAGCGGAGTCTCAGCGGGTCCCCGCTCCGCCAGCGACGTTCGCTCTGAGCCTCAGCCTCCGCATCGAAAAGTAGAGCCTGGTTCGGTCATGTTGCACGCGCGTCCAAAGAGAGCCTTCTGGTTCCTCAACTTTCCCAGAGGGAGCAGGCAGATTGTTCTTTACTGCGCGCATCGAGCGACCACTGTTTCAACGTGGGGGCTCTGCGAGCAAGAAGAACATTCTGCCTGTTCCCTCGCATCGTTCGGTGGCCGCGCGTTGCGCGAGCACAGAAGACCAAGCGTGCCCCTACTCGGCAAACCGTAGATCACGGTCACTGGACAGTGACAGGTACGCTTCTCCCCATTGACGAGGACTGTCGAGATTCCAGGCTTCCTCGATAGTGATCGGCTTGAATCGCAGGCCGTAGAGTCCTCCATAGACTAGATGCGTCAGCCCCGCGCCAGAATCTTCAACCAGCTGCGCATAGGCTTGGCAGGCGGGCGCCTGTGTGTCGTCGCTCCAGCCGGTGATCCAGTACCATTCCCCGGAGGGGTTCCGGTCATAGAGCTTGACTTGTGCGACCGGTCTGGCAGGGCCGACCTCCTTGAAACGCGCGAACACACTCGCCTCGCAATTATCGTTTGATTCGACTTCCACGATCACGGGAGTCCTCGGCCACATCCCAGGAGGCACTCATTCTAACTCACGGAGAAGCCCGTAAACACAAAGGGCCCGGCGGTCTCCCACCGGGCCCTTCCGATACCCGTCAGCCTTCAGCCTGTTGCTGTGGGCCGCTTAGTACATCCCTTCCATCCCGTGGTTATGTCCACCACCGCCGGCCGGCTCTTTCTTCTCTTCCGGCAGCTCGGTGATCATCACCTCGGTCGTGAGCATCAATCCCGCCACGCTCGCGGCGTTCTGCAACGCGCAACGCGACACCTTGGTGGGGTCGATGATACCGGCCTTGATCATGTCCACATATTCCTCGGTCGCGGCGTTGTACCCGCCGTTGGAATTCTTGTCATTGCGCACTTTCTCGACGATGACCGAACCCTCCATCCCTGCATTCACCGCGATCTGACGGATCGGCTCTTCGAGCGCCCGGCGGATGATATTGACACCCACCTGCTGCTCCGCCTCCAGCTTGAGCGAATCCAATGCCCCGAGGCAACGGAGATACGCCGTTCCACCGCCGGGGACGATTCCTTCTTCGACGGCTGCCTTGGTGGCATGCAAGGCGTCTTCGACGCGCGCCTTCTTTTCCTTCATTTCAGTTTCGGTCGCGGCGCCGACGTTGATGACGGCTACACCGCCGACGAGTTTCGCGAGCCGCTCCTGGAGCTTCTCCCGATCGTAGTCTGAGGTGGTCTCGTCGATCTGGGCCTTGATCTGCTTCACGCGGCCTTCGATCTTCTTCGGATCTCCATAGCCTTCCACAATCGTGGTGTTGTCCTTGTCCACCGTGACGCGCTTGGCGCGCCCGAGGTCCGTGAGCTTCACGTTTTCCAGCTTGATGCCGATATCTTCCGAGATCACCTGGCCGCCTGTGAGGATCGAAATATCCTCCAGCATGGCCTTGCGGCGATCGCCGAATCCAGGGGCCTTGATGGCCGTTACATTGAGCGTGCCGCGGAGCTTGTTCACCACCAGCGTCGCCAGGGCTTCACCTTCCACATCTTCCGCGAGGATCACGAGCGGCTTGCCCATCTTCGCGACCTGTTCGAGGACCGGCAGCAAGTCCTTCATGCTGCTGATCTTCTTTTCCGAAATGAGAATGAGGGGGTCCTCCAAGGCTGCTTCCATCCGCTCGGCATTGGTGACGAAGTAGGGGGAGATATAGCCGCGGTCGAACTGCATTCCTTCGACCACGTCCAATGATGTGGTCATGGACTTGGCTTCCTCGACCGTGATCACGCCGTCTTTGCCGACCTTTTCCATCGCTTCCGCGATGAGATCACCGATGGTCTTATCGTTGTTGGCTGAAATAGTTCCGACCTGGGAGATTTCGGTCTTGTTCTGGCAGGGCTTACTCAGCTTCTTGAGTTCACTGATTACTACCTCGACGGCTTTGTTGATGCCGCGCTGGATCTCCATCGGGTTCGCGCCGGCAGTGATGTTCTTTGCGCCTTCGCGATAGATGGCCTGTGCGAGCACGGTCGCGGTCGTGGTGCCATCGCCGGCCGTATCGCTGGTCTTGCTGGCCACTTCGCGCACGAGCTGGGCGCCCATGTTCTCATACGGATTCTTGAGCTCGACTTCTTTGGCCACGGTCACGCCATCTTTGGTGATCGTCGGGGCGCCGAACTTCTTGTCGAGAATTGCGTTGCGGCCCTTGGGACCGAGTGTTGCCTTCACAGCGTCGGCGAGCTGGTTCACCCCCTTGAGGATGGACGCGCGCGCTGCGTCACCGTACAGTAGTTGCTTTGCCATGGTCATTCCCCCTTTATGGTCGTCGTAGTGTGTATAGGTTTGATGATTAGCTGGCGAAGACGCCCAGGATGTCTTCTTCCTTGAGGATCAAACATTCCTCGTCTTCGATCCGGAGCTTGCTGCCGGAATATTTGTCGAACAGGACTTGATCGCCGACTTTCACATGCTCCACCTTCTTGCCGATCGCCTGGACGATGCCTCGTTGCGGCTTCTCCTTCGCGCTGTCCGGCACATAGATCCCGCCGGCGGTTCGATCCAATTCTTCGGTGTAGGTGACGAATACCCGGTCACCCAGAGGCTGGAACCCCTTGGCGACGTGCTTCTTCTCTGTCTTCTCCTTGGCCGCAGTGCTCATAGCAACACCCTCCTCGTGATGTTAAACAAGTGAATATGAACGATATAGAACAGGTTCGAACTCGATGGCGTAATCGTGGTACTCCAGAACGAGCAGAAGTCCTGATCCGCTGAACACGGAGGCATAGATAGCCTCGTGTTCGTCCAAGTCAAGGGGGAAAAACGGGGAAATTTTTCCCCACTCGTCTGACAGGGACAGAGGGAACCATACCCGATTGAAGCATGGGGATACCAGACATTTATTTCAACGGGGGACTAGACGAAATTAAATTCACAAGTGGTCGAAATCTTTGATGTCTTTCTTAATGTAGTCGCGCAAGCGCTTGATGATGCGGGCTTCCAGTTGCCTGGTCCGTTCTTTCGTGATGGAGTATTTCGCGCCGAGGTCGTCCAGGGTGAGAGGGGTTTCTGAGAGAATCCGGTTCCGTAATATGTCTTCATCCCGCTCATCGAGCGTCTTGGCGAATTCGGCGAGCTTGGTGCGGAAGAGTGTCTGTAATTGGGTCTGCGCGAGTTGCTCGTCTGCCGGAGTCTGCTGGGAGGGGAGCACATCCAACAGGCTGCCTTCCTGGTCCTCGCCGATTGGCTGATCCAGCGAGAGTTCCCAATTGCCCAGCCGCTGCCCCATCTCGATGACGTCCCGTTCTCGGACGTTCAAGCGGTCTGCGAGCAATTTCGTGTCCGGGGCGAACCCTTCCCGCTCCAGCTTGGCCTTCTCTTTTTTCAGGTTGTAGAACAGTTTCCTTTGATCCTGAGTCGTTCCGATCTTGACCAGCCGATAGTTGTTCAGTAAATAGCGAAGGATATAGGCTCGCGACCACCAGGCAGCATAGGCGTAAAAACGCACGTTCTTCGACGGGTCGAACTTTTTGATGGCATGCATCAATCCGACATTGCCCTCTTGAATGAGGTCCATATGGTCGACGCCGGTGTGAAGGTACTCGGCGGCGATGGAAATGGATACGCGAAGGTTGGCCATGATGAGCTTCACGGCGGCATCGCGGTTTCCGTGGATCCGATATTCATGGAAGAGGGCCAGCTCTTCTTCTTTGGACAGGTAGGGATGGCGTCGGACTTCGGCGAGATATTGCTGGAGAGCTGTAACTGGCACCACGGCTGTGGAGTCGGTGGCGTGATGCTCTTCCGCCGCTGCAGGGTGAAACGACTCGGGAGGCGAACTGATCTCAGTGATCTCCTCTTCGGAGGGATCTATGATCTCCGGTTCGATCGGTTCTTTGTCGAGGTCCTGGTCGCGTGGACTCATGAGGGTCGAGATTATCATAAGAAGGTGTCGGAGTCTGTCCGAAATAATCCCTTTCTCCCGCATTTCCTATGGAGGTGGCAGGCTATTTTCCCCGGTGACCGTGACACGTGAAAAAGGGATGTCAAATACTCAATGTTAAATGATAAATTGGTCATCTTTCGAAGAGAGACGATCAGACATTCACGACAGGAAACTATGCCGACTCCTTTTCACAGTATCGAAGAGGCCATCAAGGACATCAAGAAGGGGAAGTTCATCATTCTCGTCGATGACGAAGATCGGGAGAATGAAGGGGACCTTGTCATGGCGGCCCACCATGTGACGCCCCAGGCCATCAATTTCATGGCCCGATACGCCCGTGGGTTGATCTGTCTTGCCCTGACGCCTCAACGGGTGGAAGAACTCCACCTCCCGCAACAGGCGGTGGAGAACACGGCGACTTTTGGCACGGCTTTCACCGTGTCCATCGATGCGCGGCACGACATTACAACCGGGATCTCTGCGGCGGATCGAGCCACGACGATCCATGTGGCGATTGATCCGAAGTCCAAGCCCGGCGATCTGGCGCGGCCTGGCCATATTTTCCCTCTCAAGGCGCAGCAGGGAGGGGTCTTGAAGCGTGCGGGACAAACGGAAGGGTCTGTCGATCTGGCGCGGTTGGCAGGGCTTTCTCCCGCCGGTGTGATCTGCGAGATCATGAATGAGGACGGCACCATGGCTCGTGTGCCGGAACTGGCCAGATTTGCCAAAGCCCACAAACTGAAGATGGTCACGATCAAGGCACTCATCGAATACCGCATGCAGCGGGAGACCTATGTGCGGCGGATGGCCAGCGCGAGGCTGCCGACAATGTTCGGCGAGTTCGAAGCCGTGGCGTTTGAGAGCGAAATCGACGGTATTACGCACATTGCCTTGGTGAAGGGGCAGGTCGATAGCGGGGGGCCAACGCTTGTTCGGGTGCATTCCGGCTGCTTGACGGCCGATGCGCTGGGATCCCTGCGCTGTGACTGCCGCGACCAGCTCCATAGGGCGATGGAGGTGATTCAAAAGGAAGGGCGTGGGGTCCTGCTCTATCTCAATCAAGAAGGGCGCGGCATCGGCCTGCTCAATAAGATCAAAGCCTATGGGCTGCAAGACCAGGGGAGCGATACCGTGGAGGCCAATCTGAAGCTGGGATTTAAAGCTGATCTGCGGGATTACGGCGTAGGGGCGCAGATTCTCGTCAATCTCGGGCTCCACCAGATCAAGCTCATCACGAATAATCCACGCAAGATTGTCGGAATCGAAGGCTATGGGCTGCAAGTGGTCGAGCGTGTGCCGATTGAAATTCAGCCGCGTGCGGCGAATGTGAAGTACTTACGAACGAAAAAGAAGAAGATGGGGCACATTCTGAAAAAGGTGTGAGAAGGGACGGTTGGGTCGGTCTCTTGCTCGCGCAACGCGCGGCCTCAGAAGGCCCTCGTTGGACGCGCGCAGTGAGCCCAACCCAACCACCCGATTACGTATTGATGTGCCAAGGGGGAAGGAAGTAGTAAAGAGGGATGAAATTGCGGAAGGGTTCTCATGATGCGACGGGGTTGCGGGTTGGGATTGTCGTTGCAAAGTTCAATAGGTCCGTGACGAGCAAGCTACTGAGTTCCTGCGTTGAGGAATTGACGAAGCAGAAGGTCAAGGCTGAGGATATCGAGGTGGTGCGGGTGCCGGGGGCATTCGAGATTCCCCTTGTCGCTCGAACGATGGCCAAGTCCGGCCGGTTTCATGCGGTGATTTGTTTGGGTGCAGTCATTCGGGGAGACACGCCGCATTTCGACTATATCAGCGCGGAAGTGAGCCGGGGGATCGGGCAGGCGGCGTTGGATGCCGATGTGCCGATCATCTTTGGTGTGTTGACGACGCATACTATGGAGCAGGCGATCGAGCGGGCAGAGCCGACGAGGTTTAATCGTGGTGGAGACGCAGCCAAGTCCGCAATCGAAATGGCGAGGGTGATGGAGGGGATCAAGGGCAACAAGGGCAACAAGGCGGCAAGTGACAGCCCGACAGGGGTGAAGAACGCCAGGAGGAAGCGATAATGCCTGCTTGTCGGCCTGGTTTCTTGTCAGCTCATCACCGAGGCTTCTGTGGGTAGCCGCCATCAAGCCAGGGAGCGGGCGCTCCAAATTCTGTTTCAGTATGATATTCACGGCAAGCCGGGTTTATGGCTGGATGTCTTCTGGAAGGAGAACAAGTCAACGGATGAGGTGAAGGCCTTTGCCGAACGACTCGTGGCAGGGGTGCTGAGCAAGAGGAAAGAGTTGGATGGCCTCATCGGAAAATACGCGACCAATTGGAAAGTGAGTCGCATGCCGATCGTAGACCGCAATATCCTGCGATCTGGTCTCTATGAGCTGCTGTGGATGGAAGATGTGCCGGCGAAAGTGACGGTGAACGAAGCCATCGAATTGGCGAAAAGTTTCGGCGACGACGAAGCCTCGAAATTCGTGAACGGTCTCCTGGATCAGGTCTTAACCAAGGAATCGACGCTGACCGCGAAAAGACGTGAGGCGTCAGGCGTGAAGGGCGACGAGAAGAGATGATTGACCGATACACTCGTCCCCAGATGAAAGCCATCTGGGACCTGAAACACAAGTACGAGATTTGGCTCGATGTCGAGCTGGCCGCCTGTGCGGCATTTGAACGAGCAGGACAGGTCCCGCGCGGCACCGCAGCCCGTATCGGGAAGAAAGCCACGATCGATGTGAAGCGGATCGCCAGGATTGAGAAGGTCACGAAGCACGACGTGATTGCCTTCCTCGAATCCCTGGTGGAATCGGTCGGCCCTGAGCATCGGTTCCTTCATATGGGGCTGACCTCGTCGGATATTGTAGACACAGCCTTAGCCGTGCAGATGACCGAGGCGCTCGACCTCATTCTCGACGATCTTGAAGGGCTGATCGCCGTTCTGAAGCGGCAGGCGCTGAAGTACAAGAGACAGGTCATGGTTGGCCGCTCCCACGGCATCCACGGCGAACCGATCTCGTTCGGCCTCAAACTCGCCATCTGGTACGAAGAAGCCTGCCGGCACCGGGAGAGGTTGACGTATGTGCGGAGAGAGATTGCGGTCGGAAAACTCTCCGGTGCGATGGGCACATTTGCGCATCAAGGGCCTGAGATAGAAGCGTACGTCTGCGCCAAGCTGGGGCTGACACCGGACCCTGTCTCCAATCAAATCGTGCAGCGCGATCGGCATGCATCCTATGCCTCGGCCTTGGCGTTGCTGGCTGCCAGCATCGAAAAGTTCGCAACCGAAATTCGTCACTTGCAACGGACCGAGGTGCTCGAAGCGGAAGAGTATTTTTCCGAGGGGCAGAAGGGATCTTCTGCCATGCCGCACAAGCGGAACCCGATCGCTTCGGAAAATCTTTGTGGGTTGGCCCGGGTCGTGAGAGGCAATAGTTTCGCGGCGATGGAGAACGTCGCCCTGTGGCATGAGCGCGACATCAGCCATTCCTCCGTCGAGCGAGTGATCATGCCAGATAGCACCATTCTGATCGATTATATGCTGGCGCGGATGACCGATGTCATCAAGCATCTGGTGGTCTACCCGGCGAATATGAAGCGCAATCTCGACCTCACCGGGGGACTGGTCTACTCGCAGCGACTGCTGCTGCGGCTCATTGAGAAGGGGGCACAACGCAAGGAGTCTTATGAGGCTGTTCAGCGCAATGCCATGGCTTCCTGGAAAGGGGCCGGGGCACTGCAGGAATTAGTCGGACGGGATCCATTTGTGACGAAGCATCTCACGGAAACGGACATTCGTTCCTGTTTCGATCCGAAGTATTACCTGCGCCATCTTGACAAGATTTTCCAGCGGGTATTTGGATCGGGCGCACGTAAACCTGGGAAAGGAGGGAAGCCATGAGGCCGTCCATGTTCATGCGCTTGGCTATGCTGATGTTGGTAGGTGTGGTGATGGTGCCGTCCGTTGGGGCGGCTGATCGCGACAAGCTTCTGAGTGAACCGGGTGTCTATGGCACCTTTGCCGCGTTCCGACTCGATGCGGATTGGGCCAAACAGGGTCAGACAACGCGTATCACGCAATTGCTGACGTTGAAGGGAGTGGTCGAGCAGCATCGAGAAAAAGTGGCGATCGATGTCTATCTTCTCCGTGGACTCTCCGATCGCGCCGATGTGCTGTTTCGCGTCCACGCGACCGAGCTGCGCGAGACCCAACAATTTCTCCTGGATCTCCAGAGTAGTGTCTTCGGCAAACACCTGACCGATAGCACGATCTTTTCCGGTCTGACGAAGAAGGCCAACTATGTGCCGGGCATGCCGGAGAGTCTCAAGAACGAACTGAAGACTCCCAGTGAGCCGGGCCCCCAGCCCTACGTCATCGTGATTCCGATCCGGAAGAACGCAGAATGGTGGGGGCTGGATCAGGACAAGCGCGCGGCGATGATGAAGGAGCATACGGAAGTTACGGTGCCCTACATCAAGACAGTGAAGCGGAAACTCTATTACTCCAGCGGACTCGACGATCTAGATTTCATTACCTATTTCGAAACGTCTAAGTTGGAGGATTTCCACAGCTTGGTGTTGGCGTTAGAGAAGGTGAAAGAGTTCCAGTATAACCGGCGGTTCGGTCATCCGACCTTGCTGGGGACGGTCAGATCGTTGGATGAAATTATCGAAGTGTTGGCGCAGTAAATAGCCCGCGTTCCTCGTGAAGCGCCAGAGGAGATGCGAAAGATGCCTGAAACGTCTCCTGGGAGTGAGACCTCTGAATCCGGAACGAAAAACGCTTCACGCTTCACGAACGACGTGTCACGCAGCAGATAGGCGATTGCAGCAGAAGTGTTCAGTAATGCAGTTGAAGGAACGATTATGACAACGCGCACGCTTCTTTACGAAGGTAAAGCCAAGAAGCTTTTTGCAACCGACAATCCCGATCAGGTCGTCCAGTATTTCAAGGACGATGCGACGGCCTTCAACGCTCAGAAGCGCGGGACTATCGTCGACAAAGGCGTGGTCAATAACAAGGTCTCTGAACGGCTCTTCCGGTTGTTGGAGCAGGCCGGCATGGCGACGCATTTTGTCGAGCGCCTGAGTGACCGGGAATTGCTCACGAAGAAGGTGACGATCGTGCCGGTGGAAGTCGTGGTCCGCAATATCGTCGCAGGCAGCTTGGCGAAGCGACTGGGGTTGAAGGAGGGTGATCCCATCGAGCCGGCTATCGTGGAGTGGTACTACAAGAACGATGGGCTGGGCGATCCGCTCATCGCTGATGAACATATTCGCCTGCTCAAGCTGGCGACGCCGGAGCAACTGGTGGAAATCAAGCGACTTGCGCTACAAATCAACGCGATTCTTCGTCCATTCTTCCAAGAACGGCAGATGATCCTCGTCGATTTTAAATTGGAATTCGGGCTGCACCACGGCCGGCTCATCCTGGCCGATGAGATTTCGCCGGATACCTGCCGTTTTTGGGACCAGACGACGAAGGAGTCGATGGATAAGGATCGGTTTCGGAAGGATTTGGGGAAGATTGAAGAGGCGTATCGGGAGGTGCTGAAGAGAGTCTGTGGATGAGGGGACGGAACGGATAGAGGGAGCGGAGGGGTGGCTTCTTTGCTCGCAGAACGCGCACGGTAAAGCTGTGCTCGTTCGATGCGCGCAGTGGAAGCCAACCCCTCCGCCCCCTCAAGGATCTCCCAATCCTTTGGGGAGAGTGTGGAAGAGGGAGACGTGGGGGCGGTCCTCCTTGCTCGCGCAACGCGCGGCCTCAGAAGGATAGAGAGGGAAGCAGTTGGCCACTCTCTTGCGTGAGGATGCGAGCGCGTAGCAGATGAGGGAGGCCCTCGCAGGGGGAAAGGACGTGTCTTGGCGCGTCCAGGGTGGGCGGGTGAGAAGGTCGCGCAGTCGAGGACAACCCCACCATCCCCTGCGAAGGCTGCACCAAATCCTTTGGTAAAGGAAGGGTAGGGAGAGAGTCGTGAAGGGGTTTCGGCGGTTGTTCATGCTGTATGGGTTGGTGGCCTCCATTTTGGCGGTCATGTCGGTGGTCGGTATATTGACCTATCGGATGGGGGACTCACCCTGGCGCTGGCCGCTCTTGGCGGTCATCGTGGCCGGGTTCGGGACGATCGCTGGGATTTTCTGGATCAGAAGGTATGTGGATAGACAGACCAAAGCATCGGAGCAGGGAGATCAACAGTGAAAGGAAGAGGGGATGGAGGCTGATGATCTTCTGTGCTCGCGCAACGCGCGGCCTCTGAAGGCCCTCGTTGGACGCGCGCAGTGGAAGATCAATCAGCCCCCATCCCTGAGCAGTAACGAGCGAGCTTAGAGTGATCATTTAGAAGGGTGACGGCCGTTCGATGCGTCTGGATGAGAGCGTTCGTGCCGCCCTTTGTCGAGGGGTGTGAGAAGAGCTAAGGAGGGTGTGGTGAAGGCAAGAATTCATGTGACGTTGAAGCAGGGCATCTTGGACCCGCAAGGGAAGGCGATTGAGCATGCGCTTGATTCACTGGGGTTCAAGAATGCGGGCAATGTGCGGGTCGGGAAGTATATGGAACTGGACGTGATCGAAACGGACAAGGCGAAAGCGGACGCACAGGTTAAGGCCATGTGTGAGAAGCTGCTGGCAAATACGATCGTTGAAGAATATCGGTACGAGTTGCAGTGAGATGGCGAGACGGCAGGACTTGGTTTCGTGCTCGCGCAACGCGCGGCCTCAGAAGGCCCTCGTTGGACGCGCGCAGTAAAACCAAATCCTGCCATCTCGCTGTAACGAAGTGAGGGTAGGTGAAATGAAGATTGGCGTGGTGGTGTTCCCGGGTAGTAATTGCGATCACGACTGCCAGCATATCTTTAAGGATGTGCTGGGGCAGTATGTGGAGATGATCTGGCATAAGGAGACTCTGCTCGCGGGGCTGGATGCGATTGTGCTGCCGGGGGGGTTTTCCTACGGCGACTATTTGCGGACGGGCGCGATCGCGCGGTTCTCGCCGGTGATGGGAGCGGTGAAGGAGTTTGCGAAGAAGGGCGGGTTGGTGCTCGGTATCTGTAACGGGTTCCAGATTCTGCTGGAGGCGGGGTTATTGCCCGGCGCGATGTTGCGCAACCGCTCGCTGCATTTCATCTGCAGGGATGTCTACGTGAAAGTAGAGAATGCGGCGACCGCGTTTACGGGGAGCTGTGAGTCTGGTCAGGTATTGAAGATTCCAATCGCCCACGCAGACGGGAACTATTACACCGATCCGGTCACGCTGGCTGCGATGCAGGCGAACGCACAGGTCGTGCTGCGCTATTGCACGCCGGAGGGTAAGGTGACGCCGGAGGCGAATCCGAACGGGTCCTTAGATAATATTGCAGGGATCATCAATGCCGAGGGCAATGTGCTGGGCATGATGCCGCATCCGGAGCGCTGTGCGGAAGAGATGCTGGGGAATGTCGACGGGAGACTGATTTTCCTATCGATGCTGGAGGCGTTGAAGGGAAATAAGAAGCGATTGAAAATGGTGGGGGCGTGAGGGGCAGAGCCATGCTGCCGTTCGCTTCAGGGCCTCTCGGAGCGACCCTTCCGGACTCTGCCAGGCGGAAGCCATCGGAAATTCCCTCGCAGACTCGGTCAGTTTCCGCTTTCCTTCCTGGCAGAGTCTCGGTGGGGCCCCGCTCCTTCGGCCAATTCCGCTCACGGCAGCATGGCTCTCTTGATCAGAAGTGTAGGGTCCCGACCGCTCTCGGTAAAGTCGCTCTGGCCATGCCCTCACTAAAATTTATAGAAGGCGAATAGTTGTGGCCGTTCCTGAGTATCAAAAGTTTTTCTTGCCGGTTCTCAGGATCGCTGGAGACACGAAAGATCATTCATATGGGGAGATGTATAACTTAGTCGCCAAAGAGTTCAGTCTTACCGAGGATGATCGTGCAGAGCTTCTTCCTAGTGGTACAGCTAGGAAATTCGAAAATCGAGTTGCTTGGACAATTACGGACCTTAGTAAGGCCAGGCTTCTAGATAGAGTAGCGCGTGGGGTATTTCGAATTTCTGAGCGAGGCCTGCAGGTACTCCAAAAGAATCCAACCGAACTTGACAATAAGTTTCTGCGACAATTTCCGAAGTTCGTCGAATTTACGCGAGGGACACGGGTCCAAACTAAGAAAGAGGATGAGGCCGAAAAAGACAACGTCGGAACACCCTATGAAACCCTTGAGGTGGCCTACCAAAGTTTACGAAAAACGTTAGCTCAGGACCTTCTCGACCGTATTAGGACTTGCTCTCCGAAATTCTTTGAAACTCTAGTCGTAGATCTGCTTGTTGCTATTGGGTATGGAGGGTCGAGAAAGGACGCGGGGCAGGCTGTAGGGCGTTCCGGAGACGATGGTATTGACGGGATTATCAAAGAAGACAAACTGGGGCTCGATGTGGTTTATATCCAGGCAAAAAGATGGGAATCAACGGTTGGTAGGCCCACAGTTTAAGAGCTTGCAGGTAGCCTAGAAGGGCATAGAGCCAGGAAAGGCGTTCTTCTAACAACTTCTAGGTTCTCTCAGGAAGCAAAGGAGTATGTGGGGAGGATAGAAAAGAAAATCGTTTTAATCGATGGCGAACAACTTGCTCAGCTCATGATTGATCACAGAATTGGCGTTACAGAGGTGTGCAGTTACGTGGTAAGCAGGGTAGATTCCGACTACTTTGAAGAAGGTTGATCCTAACCCTGTGCGGATCTGGAATAAATCACTCAAGAAACTCTGTGGGCACATTTGCTGAGTGAGCATCGGGAGTAGTACCCAATGCGGAATTAGACAGTTAGGCGAGACGCAGCTATCAAAAATGATCTCATCGTGCAGCATAATCTGACGGAAATGGAGTAAGATTTGGTTTCTTCCTGGGGACGAGGGGACGGAGAGAGGCCGTTGAAGACGCTGCTGTGATCCATATCATTCGTACTCGGGCCACAAAACAGCAGATGGAAGAAATGCTCCAGGGCCTTGAAACATACGTGAAGTTGGCTGTTGATCTTGAGCGAAGAATTCTTGCTGGTGGTGGGGCATTGCATGCAGATTGTGAAGCGGCCTTGCTTGAAGATGGGAGTCGCCAGGAAGATGTGTGGGGTGCGGACGGGATTCCTAGTGCGCAGCAAATCACGTTTGAGTCTTTGATCAACATTCGGCCACGCCAGAACAATCCCTCGCTGGAGATACTGGATTCTGGTGTCAGAGAGCGTGTGGTAGAGATCGTTAGGCCTTTACTAGGTCGCGCATGAAAGATAAGTCTGCCATTCAAGAACGTTATCTTCGCGACACCCTTCCTGTTCGCTTGGGTGGGTTGGCGGCGAATTTGAGCCGGATTAAATCGTTTGCTGCGCATGATGCCGGCCGTGATGCTGTGGAAAGCTTGATCGATGAGAGTAAGTACTTTATCGAATGGACGGCGGCTGAAGCTGAAGTCGAAGTGTCAGCGGAACTTGTTGGATTGCAAGTTCAGCTTGCGCGATGGCAATGTCAGTGGGTTCAAATCTGGTCAGATCCCTTTCGTCGCGGGCAAGTTGCTGAGGCCTCAAGTGTCTGGTCAAAGCGAGTATTGGAACTGTCCGGTCTCTTACGCACTAGTGCCGCGCCTGTCTAGCGTCGGAGTGAATGATTCATGCAAGCCCAAGTGATTACGAAAGATCTCATCGCGCAGCATAATCTGACGGACGATGAGTATAAGAAGATCGTCGAGATTTTGGGGCGGGAGCCGAATATCACTGAATTGGGCATGTTCTCAGTCATGTGGTCGGAGCACTGCTCCTATAAGAGTTCGCGTGTGCACTTGAAGAAATTGCCGACGACTGGGCCGCGGGTGGTGCAGGGGCCAGGGGAGAATGCCGGTGCGGTGGATATTGGCGACGGACTGTGTGTGGTCTTCAAGATGGAGTCGCATAACCATCCCTCGTTCATCGAGCCCTATCAGGGGGCGGCGACGGGGGTGGGGGGGATTCTGCGCGACATCTTTACGATGGGCGCGCGTCCGATCGCCTTGCTCAATGCGCTGCGGTTCGGCGAGCTCGACAACGCGAATAACCGACGTCTGCTCAAGGGTGTGGTATCCGGCATCAGTGCATACGGGAATTGTATGGGGGTAGCGACGGTCGGAGGCGAAATCGTCTTCAACGATATTTATTCGCAGAATCCGCTCGTAAACGTGTTTTGCCTCGGCATCGCGCGCAAAGACAAGATTTTTCTGGGAACGGCAGCCGGGGTCGGCAATCCGGTGATCTATTTCGGATCGAAGACGGGCCGCGATGGGATTCACGGCGCGACGATGGCGTCCGATTCCTTCGACGACCAGTCGGAACAGAAGCGGCCTACGGTGCAGGTGGGCGATCCCTTTACCGAGAAGCTGTTGTTGGAAGCCTGTCTTGAATTGATGGCGGGCGATTTGCTCGTCGGCATTCAGGACATGGGGGCGGCAGGGTTGACCAGTTCGTCTTGTGAAATGGCATCGCGGGCCGGCAATGGAATCGATCTGGACCTGACCGATGTCCCTCGGCGTGAGCCTGGCATGACGCCCTATGAATTGATGTTGTCGGAATCGCAAGAACGTATGCTGATGGTCGCGCAGGCTGGGAAGGAAGACGAGTGCGTCAGGATCTGCAAGAAGTGGGACCTCGATGTGGCGGTGGTGGGACGGGTGACTGGCGATGGGATTCTCCGTGTGAGAGATCAGGGCAACGTGGTGGCGGAGATCCCGGCGAAAGCACTGGCCGATGAGGGGCCCCGCTATGAGCGTCCCTATCAGCCGCCTGGTTATCAGGACATGCTGACCAACCTCAATTACGATGCGCTTCCCGATGTGAAGGATGCGAGTGCGGCGCTGTTGTCCTTGCTTGAGTCGCCGACGATTGCGAGCAAACGGTGGGCCTATGAACAGTATGATCATATGGTGCGGACCAACACGATGGTCCGGCCAGGTTCCGACGCCGCGGTGGTGCGGATCAAGGGAACGAACAAGGCCATTGCGATGACGGTGGACTGTAACAGTCGCTATTGCCTGCTGCATCCGTATGAAGGGGCGCGCCTTGCGGTGGCCGAAGCGGCGAGAAATCTGGCCTGTTCCGGGGCGGAACCGATCGGGCTCACGGACTGTTTGAACTTCGGGAACCCCGAGCGGACGGAGATTATGTGGCAGTTTGTGCTGGCGATCGAGGGGATGAAGGATGCCTGCGAACATTTCGCGATTCCTATCGTCAGCGGCAACGTGAGTTTCTATAATGAGACCAATGGTCTCTCGATCTACCCGACACCGATGCTGGGCATGGTGGGTTTGATCGAATCGGCCGATAAGACGATGACGCAGTGGTTCAAGCAGGACGGCGATGCGATTCTTCTCCTGGGCAAGACGAAAGAGGACCTGGGCGGCAGTGAATACCTGAAAGTGCTTCATCACCGGGAACAGGGATCGCCCCCCTTCCTGAGTTTGGAGGCAGAGAAGGCGCTTCATGAATTCCTACTGCACATCATTCGTGAGGGCTTGGTGCAGTCCGCCCATGACTGTTCAGATGGCGGTCTGTCTGTCGCACTGGCCGAATGTTGTATCTCTGCCCCGGACAGCAGGCGAGGGGCTATGGTAAGATTGTCCCTTGATCAATCGAGGCGTGATGCGCTCTTGTTTGGTGAGAGCCAGTCGCGGGTGGTCCTGTCAGTGAGGCCCGAGGTGGCCGGTCAAGTATTGAATCGAGCTTGGGATTCCGGTATTCCAGCGATGAAGATCGGGACGGTAGGCGGAGACCGCTTTATCATCGATGTGGAGGAAGGGCAATGGAGCGAGGGGTGCCGCATCGATCTTCCGGTGGATATTCTTCACGACCGGTGGGCCTTTTCGATCGAACGAAGGCTGAATGAAGCGGGAGAGGTCAGGCGTGAAGGGTAAGGCGTTAGGCGTTAGGGGCGAGGGGTTATGAGTCAGGATCGACTAGTTCTTCCGGTCGCCTCACCCCTTACCCCTCACCCCTTACCACTGATTACTCCCGACAAGTTTCACGACGAATGTGCGGTCTTCGGCATCTATGGCCACAAGGAAGCGGCAAATCTTACCTATCTCGGGCTCTATGCCTTGCAGCATCGAGGACAGGAAGCGTCCGGTATCGTCTCAGGCGATGGCGAGCAGTTTTACGTTCATAAGGGGAAGGGGCTCGTTGCGGATATCTATAATACCCAGGTGCTCGAGCAATTGACCGGTTCAATGGCGATCGGTCACAATCGCTACTCCACGGCGGGCGGGAGCGACCTCAAGAACATCCAGCCGTTCTCGGTCAATTTCGCATTCGGAAATCTCGCGCTCGCGCATAACGGCAACCTCATCAACGCGCAAGTGCTGCGCCACGAGCTCGAAGCGTACGGCGCCATCTTCCAATCCACCTCGGACAGCGAAGTCGTCATCCATCTGATCGCGCATTCCAGGGCCAATACGTTGCTGGCTCGGATCATCGATGCGTTGAGCCAGGTCCGCGGGGCATTTTCTATCGTCCTGCAGACAGACGACGGGATCATTGCAGCGCGCGACCCCCATGGGTTCCGGCCGCTCTGTCTCGGTCGCCTAGGCGATACCTATCTCGTGGCCTCAGAAACCTGCGCATTCGACCTGCTCGGAGCTGAAATTGTTCGCGAGGTCGAGCCAGGCGAATTGGTTGTGCTGAACGACAAGGGTGTGACGAGTCACAAACCCTTTACGCCGGTGAGTCCGGCCCTATGCGTCTTTGAGTATGTATACTTTGCTCGCCCGGACAGTAAAATTTTCGGCGCAAATACGGTCTATGCTACGCGCAAATCGTTGGGCAGACAGTTGGCGAAGGAATCGCCTGTGCCGGCTGACATCGTTATTCCGGTGCCGGACTCCGGGGTGCCTGCCTCGCTCGGCTATGCGGAAGGGGCGGGGATTCCGTTCGAACTCGGGCTGATCAGGAACCACTATGTCGGTCGTACCTTCATTGAACCAGAGCAATCAATTCGCCACTTCGGTGTCAAGGTCAAGCTCAATGCTGTGCCGGAAGTTCTGGAGGGGAAACGGGTTGTCGTGGTCGATGACTCACTGGTTCGGGGTACGACGAGCCGAAAGATCGTCAAGATGCTTCGGAATGCCGGGGCTAAAGAAGTGCATATGCGCATCAGTTCTCCACCGATCACCTCCCCCTGCTTCTACGGAATCGATACGCCTACCAGGAGGGAATTGATTGCCTCCAGCCACACGACCGAAGAGATTCGAAAGTACATTACGGCCGATAGCCTGGCCTATTTAAGCCTCGATGGCATGCTGGGCGCCTCTCCAGGTGCGCCAGGCCAATATTGCAATGCCTGCTTTACGGAACGCTACCCGATTCCCTTGACCCGCGCAGAAGAAATGCAGTTGGGTCTATTTGAACCAGCGCGGTGACCCAAGACCCAGGACCCCAGACAAACCAGATCTTCGCACTGTGCAATGGACGAGAAACCGCGTATGCAGCCGAGGGCCAGACCGAGAATCGAGGTGGATTACCCTGCTACGTTCACGACCGATCAGCTGTCCGGAAGCGTGACGCTGAAGAATTTGACAATTGCCGGGGCAGAAATACAAAGTCAGGCTGACCTTGCTATCGGCAGCCGTCTTTCACTGAGTATCCATGCCTCAGGCGCCCGGCCTCCTATTGTGGTCACTGTCGCGGTGGTTCGCTGGAAACACGGCGACAGATTCGGCTTGGAGTTTGTCGGTTTCGACGGCCGGTCTAAGCAGCAACTTGAAGATATGCTCAACCCGCACGATTCATCCTCTCCCTAGCAGGATGCTGAAAAAGTCCGCCAGCGTTATTGAAAGGTTAAGGTTGAGGCTAAGGTTGAGTAAACAAGAACCTGTTCAATGCTTAACCTTAACCTCGACCTAAGCCTTCTTCATCCGCTGCGGCCTTGCTGGACGGTCTTTTTGAGCATCCTGAGCGATTGTGACATCAGCGCCATTCTGTGAAAATTGCAGCAGCAGTGTCTTATGTATAAACTGAGTTTTTCCGCAGCCTGCTAGCTCCGCTGTTCCCTCAGTTGCTCCATGAAAAATCAGCGTGCTAGGATGCCACTCACGAAATGTGACATGCTGAATTGTGAATGTTGAATGATCGTGCCACGTCACATTTGAAGCTCGACGTTGACTCTTGCGTGAAGGAGGATGTGATGAAACGTTGGGTCCTCATCCTTGGGACGCTGCTGGTTCCTGTTCTTGCTACCCAACTGGTTCTTGCCGCAGGACTGTTTAAGGTCGGCGAGAAGGCGCCCTCGTTTGCCTTGACGGCCATCACCGGTGAAACTGTCGGTCTGGATAGCTACAAGGGGAAAGTCGTGGTGCTCGGACTCTTTCATATTTGCGAACCCTGTATGATCCAGGGATCCACGCTCCAAAAAGTTTTCGAGATGATGAAGGGAAAAAACGTGGCAGTGCTCGGCGTGAATTCTTCAGGCGACTCCAAGAAAAGCGTCGGTGAGTTTTTGTCCGCCTTTCCTGTGAGGGTGACCTATCCCTATCTGCTTGATCCGACCAAGTTGACGGACAAATTATATGGCGGAGGCAAGTTTATCCCCAACGTGTATGTAATCGATCAACAGGGTGTGATCCGGTGGCAGCGTGTCGGCAACATGGATTTGGCCGGCGAAGAGGTGATTGTGGCGGAAGTTGAAAAGTTGTTGGCTGGCGGAAATAAAATGTAAGAGCAGCAGCGGTCGGGCCGTCTCCCTGCTCGCAGAACAGAAGAGGGGATGGAGGCTGATTGATCTTCTGTGCTCGCGCAACGCGCGGTCGCGGACTCCCCTCGTTGGACGCGCGCAGTGGAAGATCAATCAGCCCCCATCCCTGAGAAGTGAACGAGCGAGGTTGGAGGGAGTATCTAGAAAGATGCGGGGCGTTTGATGCGCGCGTTGGAGAGACTCCTCCGCCCAGTTTGGAAAGCAACCGACTTCCGCGAATGAGAGGGAAAGACAATGGACGAGATGGAAGAGGGGAAACAGAGGTTTCTAGAGGTGGTGAAGGGGGCTGATGCGGCCGTGCAGGTCGTGATCCCTGTCACGCCTTCCAATAGCATGTTTCTGATTTCACTCACGAAGGGGCCGAATCGAAAATTCATTACGGTTTCGGAAGACGACATCATCGATCTGCCGAATGAGGCGAGCATTCTGTCCAAGGTCACAAAGACCGTCAAAGATGCGGTCGCAGCTCTTTAGGAAGGTTGAGGTTAAGGCTGAGGTTCAGGATACGCAATGAAAAACCTGCTCCCAGGCATCTGGCAATGGTCTTGGTTCTCTGAAGAGAAGCAGCTCGATTTCAACGGCCTCTTCTTGACGGTCGGGCAGCACAAGATTCTCATCGATCCTCCGCCAATGACGGGGGAGGCGAGTTCTGTGATTCTCCGTAACGGACCCGTCGATTACATCGTTGTGACGAATCGTGATCATGCGCGAGAAGCGGTGAAGTATCAGGAGGAGTTTCGCTGCCAACTGCACGTACCGGAGGCTGACGCGCCGCAGATGGATCTGAAGCCGACCAAAACGTTCAAGGATGGGGAATTGCTGACCGGCGGGATCTGGGTGATACAACTGAAAGACCAGAAGTCTCCCGGCGAGTCGGCGTTGTTCATTCAGCAGGGGAAGGGTGTGTTGATCGTCGGCGACGCGTTGATCGGGAAGCCGGCCGGCTCCGTCAGTCTCCTGCCGGCTGAAAAGTATGCCGATGTGGGGAAAGCCAGGGAAGGGCTGCGTCGTCTCCTCAAGTATAACTTCGATAGTCTCTTGGTCGGAGACGGCGTTTCGATTCTGACCGGCGCCAAGCAGGCGGTCGACCGGCTGCTCCAGCCTTCATCATGACGCTACGCAACGGCCTTTCAGAGGAGCTTAATCGCCAGGGAAACGAACATTTCGCCCGCGGGCTCTATACCGACGCCTATACCTGCTATGCGAAAGCGTTGGAATGCGATCGGCTGACCGGGGACCAACGGGCCTTGGCTGCCACCCTGGGAAATCTCGGAAATATTTGCGCGGTCAGTGGGCGTCGGGAAGCGGCCCAGACTCACTACCAAGAAGTGTTGGAACTTCAAAAGATTCTTGGTGACGAGAAGGGAATTGGGACGACCTTGGGAAATTTGGGAAATCTGAGGGCTGATGCGGGTGAATGGGACCGCGCCAAAGCCTACTATCTCGAAGCATTGGACCTCATGTCTAAGACTCACGACGAGGCGGGCAAGGCCGTGCTGTTTTCGGATCTTGGCCTGGTCGCGCGCGAGGCGAAAGAGTATGAGCAGGCGATCGGATACTATGAACAATCGCTGGTCCTCATGCGGCGGTTGGGGAATGAGGGCGGGGTGGCCGATGCCTGGCGTATGATCGGCCGTACGTTTTTGCTCCAGCGGCGCTATGACGATGCTATTGCCTGTTGCCAAACCAGCCAGTCCATTGCCGAGCGGTCGCATGATGAGCTGAGAACAGGCGGCGCTCGTTATGTGCTGGTTCAATGTTACGAAGAGCTCGGCAAGTTGCGTGAGGCAGCGGATCTTCTCGAACTGGTGGTGCAGATGGATCGCAAGTATCAGTTGCCGAAACTTGAAGAGAATACGAAACGTCTGGCGGCGCTGCGTGCCGGCCTCCTGGGGCAGGGCGGGGCGCCGCCTCATCGAAAGGCACCGAGATGAGTGATGAAACCTCGAGGGAGTGGGATGCCCTCAGGGCCTCGTTGACCCCTGCCTTTCCCCAACTGCAGGAATCCGAAGCCGGCGGGGCTTTGTCGATGGAACTTGGTTCCGACGGATGGTTGCTGGAATTGACTCCTGACGGACAGCTGCTGTGCCAGTACGGCATGGCGATTGACGATGTGATGGCTCTCTTGTCCGATGGAACGCCGGAGGATCTCGGCACGGATGAGATCGCGAAGCAGGCCAAGTACTACATCCAACCGGCGGTGTCCAAGTATCGGGCGATTCTGCTGAAATCAGGATTCTCCGAACAAACCGAGATTACCGATGAGTATGTCGCAGCGCGCTTCGAGCGGAGCGTGGACGTGACCAATCCGACGGCGGTACAGGACCTGATGCGCTGGTGCGTGCGGACAATCGGCGTTGCGTGATGAGCCGACGGATCGCCACGTTCAATGACTTGCGTGATGCGATTACGGCATACCGGTTGCCGAGGGTGCTCATTGCCGCTCTTGAATTGAATCTCTTCACGGCCATCGATGCGGGCACATGGACGGTTCCTGATCTGGCTCGCAAGGTAAAAGCCAGTGAGCGGGGTCTGGCCATCCTCTGCCGGAATCTCGCCATGGCCGGCCTGCTGAAGAAAAACGGCGAGACCTATAGAAACAGCCGGTTGAGCGCCACCGCGTTGAACGGGCAGCATCCCGCCTATCGAGGAGACTATCTCCAGCTGATCGTGAGCCATTGGGCTGACTGGGGGCGGTTGCTCGAATCGGTGAAGAGCGGTTTGCCGCTCGATCACGATCAACCGGACGAGCCGGACTATCGTCGCCGGTTCACGTGGGCCATGCATCACCGGACCCTGGAAACGGCTCCGAAGGTTGCAGCCCAGATCGACCTGCATGGCGCACGAACCCTCCTCGACCTTGGCGGCGGCCCCGGTACCTATGCCATGGCCTTCCTGGCCAAGAATCCCACGCTTCGGGCCACGGTCTGCGACCGTCCCGCAGCCCTCGACGTGGCGAAGGAGATTGCCGCGACGCACAAGGCTGCTGCGCGACTCTCCTACGTGCCGCTGGATATAATGATGGAAGACATTCCCGGCACCTACGATGTCATCTGGTATTCAAACGTCCTGCACATCTATGGACCGAAAGACAACGAGGCGCTGTTTCGTCGTGTCTTGACGGCACTGAATCCCGGAGGCAGGCTGCTGATTCAAGATGCTTTCCTCCATGACCGGAACGGGCTGTTTCCCGAAGAAGCCAGCCTCTTCGCGGTCTCGATGTTGCTGTTTACCGAGAATGGGAATACCTATTCTGCTGCGGCGACGAAGGCCTGGCTGACTGATGCCGGATTTGAACGGGTCAAGGTCTTGCGGATGAAGAAGGGGACGGAGGATTGGGAGGACGGGATACTGGAAGCGCGTTGCCCAGGGACGAACGGAAAAATGCGCTCCCGCCGAGCAGGATCAGGAAAAAGTTCACAACCCCGCTGATCGCACTGAAGAGGAAGAGAGCGCCGGTCTCCCCCTGTCCAGTCAGGATGCTCGTGACTGTAGCAAGGTCGAGAGCCAATCCCACCGTTCCATAGATAACACAGGCCATGGCGGTCCAGGCCCATCCGAACCACACGACGCCCGCGAGAGCGGCAGGACATGCGACTAGATAGACCATCCATCCGATTCGGCCCGTGTCTGTCGCCGCCGGTATGAGTTGGGTGGTATTGGCTCCGATGAAGCAGAGCCCCGCGAGCAGGACGATGAGCAGCCAGGTATGTCGCATGGACAGGATAATACCGGCATCTGCTCCGCACAGCAACAGCAGGGGTATTCCATCTTCGGCACGGTTCCCCTAGCGGGGGCCTCTGAAAATCCGCCTCCCCCTTGTCGAGAAGCAGCACGCAAGTAACCACTTTCCTGCTCGGCGACGAACCTCACTCCAGAGAGGGTCTATCTCGTCTATTCGGTCTGTCTGGTCTATCTGGTTAGCCTGGTTCAACCACAACCCAAAATCAATCAGACCGACAAGATAGACCAGACAGACCAGACAGACCAGATGAACTCCTCCCTCGTCTCCCTTTAGCCCCCTCTTTCGTAGGGGTTTCCCCCATAGTGGGGAATTTACCCTAAAGGGGGGCCAATGAGAAACTGCAGCACAGACAAGGGAGAAGCGCACATGACGATCATCAAGTGGCTCTCTGCGACGATCCACGAATTGAGGGAGTGGCGCGAGTCTGTGCGGGTGAATCCGGTATGGCAGGGGCTACAGATCGATGGGCGAAAAAGGAAAGTTTTCCCAGTCGCGTTGATCGCCTGTGCCATGGTCGGCTCCAGCCTGCCTATGACAGCTTGGACTGCAGACCCCTCGTCTCTTGCACCGGCGAAACCCAGGAAGGTCGTGGCAGCTGGTGTCGGGTATGAGGATGCCGAGACATCGATCATTACTGTTAAAACCTACGATGCCGAGAACGGCGAGATCCTCTCCAATGAAACGTATGAATTGAATGTGCGAGAGGATGCCGCGTCAGCTGATAGCCAGCCGCGTGAGCGGATTTTTGCAGGAGGAGTTGGCGCAGGAGCTGACGGACTTTCAGAATTCACGCTCCGGGTCTATGACGCTGCCACTGGTCGGTTTCTCTGGGAAGGTCTGCTGAACCTCAATGCCCCCAACCAAGACTCTGGTTCTACCCGTCGAGTCGTGGCCCATCTTGGCGCGCCACAGGCTACGGTGACCAAAGTCCGCGCCAGAAGCGCAATCGATGGTCAACCTCAGTTTTTCCTCAGCACCATCGATTTGTTAACCGGACAGCTTGTGTGGGCCGATCATTTTTCACCCGGGGCCGGCGCCGTGGCCCGTCCAGAGCGGATCAGTAGGGCCGTTGTCGATCAGACAGAGGGGGGTGTGCTCTCGCAGTTGATCGAATTTCGGATTCGGATGATGGATGATCGGGGTCAGAAGATCTTGTGGGAAGACACGATCGAGCCGACTGTAGAGGAGATAGATCTGGCAGGTAGTCACGACGCTGCAGCTGAGAATCTGCCGGTCTGGCATAGCGAGGGTCCCGGCGGATTCGAATACGAAAAGATTTAGAGAGTCAGCTTTTCTTCCCCTGCTCCCGCAGTTGATCTACCCACATGGACTGGAACTGCTCGTACGACAGCGAGAGCTGCGATTGCATGGCGGTAGAAAGCGCCTGCTTCGCCTTGAGCCGTGTGAGGAGTTCTTGTACCCGATGCATGCCGAATCGGTCGATGAGATAGTGCACGGCCGAGTTCGCCTCCAGATAGGCCACGGTCGCGGCGTCACTGGACAATCCTCCCCAAGCTCCCTCTAAGGCAGGCAGAGGGATTGGTGTAAAGTTCTGCGTCATAGTCTGGTCGAGATCCGACCAGTGATCCCCGGACAATTCCATGGCCAAACCTTCATTGAGCCAGGTTGGAATGGCGCTACCGGCGGGGCCGAGTTGGTCGTGCAGGAGGGCATGTACGAATTCGTGTCGCAGCACGCGCCTGAGCCAGGCACGGTCTGCCAATGCGTCCTGGGTTGGAACTTGGATGCGGCCAAGCGTAGGATCGAAGAGCCCATCGGCCCATATGGGGCTGCCGGTTGCGCTTTGGAATGAGGACTTGGCGTGTAGGACGACGACGATGGTTTTTGACGGGAAATGCCCGAACTTTTGCCCAATCTCCCGGTAGGCCTCTTCAAGAATCTCTAACACAGCGGCCCAAGTGGTTTGATCGGCTTCCCCGTTGAATTTCACGGTAAAGTGCGCGCTGTTTCGGCTGGTGAGGCGCTCTTCGCTCTTTTCGGCTCCACGGACTTTGGCCGTGACGGTTCGCAGATAGGATTGGACAGCAGGGTCTTTGCCCGCGCGCGCACTGGCTTGCTCGAGATGACGAGCTGCTTCGCCGAGCTCATCCCGTTCCTGAAAAAGTTCGGCCAGTGCCAGATGAGGGAAGGGCTCGTTGGGGGCCATGGCAACCAGCTGTTCCAGGAAGTCCTGCGTCATGCCTGGATCACGCAATTCCCAGTAGGCATGGGCAAGGTTGAGGTGAATGGTCGGGTTAGTGGCATCCAACGACGATGCCTTCTTGAAGGCATACATCGAGGCTGCGGTGCCGCCCGCCTTTTCCAGCTGAATGCCAAGATTGTTCCATAGCACGGCAGTGTAGAGGCGGGTCTTGGTCTCGGTTAATGCAGTGGCCGGGAGATTGGTGAGTGTGGCTTCCGCGGATTTGACGTTACCTCTTTCAATCTCGTCGCGGATCGTCTCCAATAGTTCGTGATGTGTCGTTTTAGGAACCACACTGGGATCGATCAGGCGAGCCTGTTTCTGTTCCAGCTCAGCTCGGCCATCACGGCGTGGTTCCAGAGGCGCCTCCCGTGAGGTTTCCACGATGTCATTGAGCGGACTCGGTGCCGGCGTGGGTAGATAGGTCGGTTTGAACCAGGCTTGATAGAGGATGAACAGTCCGATCAGACAGGCGACAGGATACAAAATGTGAAAGATGTTGCGACGGTACATACGAGCCCTATTCAGATAAGATTCAATCTATCACTCTGAGTAGGCTCGGCATAGGATTGTCAGCTAATCGGCAAGACTGGTTGATCTGGTTATTTGGTTTGTTTGGTTGAATGAAATTAACCAGACGAACCAAACAACCAAATTAACTAAACAAACCAGATGAACCAGTTCTGCTCGTTGAGGAGGAAGAGAAGCTATGATACGATCCAGCGCTGTGATACGGCGCTCTTCCGAGCCCAACCCCCCGGAACAGTTTCAGCGATGGCTGGACCGTGTCGCTCGCCCGATCGATTTTGCGACGCGCGATGCCTTCGCCCATCTACCCACCGTCAAGAACTTGAATCGTTTCGTCTCTTCACAGGTCATGCAGGCCCTGTCCGATCACGTCTATCCACGCGCAATTGAAGCGGCGTTGCTCGAATTGCGGGGGCTGTTTCTTCACGATCAGGAACGGCTGCCGGCAGAGGATGAGCAGCGTCGGCTGCGGGAAGCCAAAGTTATTCTTGGGGTCTTGCGTAAGGCGGCTCACGATCCTGCTCAAGTGTGGAATAGGCCGGAGCCTGTCGCGGTCCGCGAGCCTGTCATAGATCCCGCTCCATCGCGGTCATGGTGGGAGCAGCCCATTCGTTTCGTGAAGGGAGTCGGCCCGAAACGCACATTGTTGCTTCAACGGTTCGGGATCGAGACGGTTGAAGATGCTCTGTGGACGGTACCGTGGCGCTATGAGGATCGTTCGGTCATGACCCCGATCGGGCAGCTCGTGCCCGGTGAGCAGGCATCGATCTGCGGCACGATCATCCGAAGCGAGGCGAAGAACGCCCGCAGGCGCCGCCTCACGATCCTCGATATTGTGGTGGAAGACTCAACCGGGCGCCTCCAGGCTGTATTCTTCAATCAGCCGTTTCTCGAGCCACTCTTCACGGTTGGAACCAGCATCATGCTGACTGGACGGGTGATGGCAGGCGCACAGGGGTGGGTGGCCATGAGGATGGAGGTTGCGCAATATGAAGTGATAGGCGCCGCAACTGAAGCGCCGTTGCACGTGGGGCGTATCGTTCCGGTGTATCACGAAACCAAGGGGTGGACGTCCCGGCAGATGCGTGCACTCATGAAAAGCTTGCTTGACGCGCATGCCGCGGAAGCGCAAGAGCTGTTGCCGGTTCCGCTTCGCGCCCGCTATCGATTGCTGCCCATTCAACAAGCCATTCAGGACGTGCATTTCCCTCAGCCTGGGACTGATGGGGGACAACTCGATCGTGGTATCACCCCTGCGCATCGTCGCTTGGCGTTCGAAGAGCTGTTTGTGCTGCAACTCGCACTGGCATCGCGGCAACGGGTGATGAAGGAAGAGGTGAAGCAGGTGTCGTTCAATCCGAAGACGCCGCTCCTCGGCAAATTGGATCGGGCGCTGCCCTTTCAATTGACTGCTGCGCAAGAGCGAGTGATTCGCGAGATTCTGTCTGACATGACCTCGCGGAGGCCGATGAACCGCCTGGTGCAGGGTGATGTCGGCTCCGGTAAAACCATCGTGGCGGTGCAAGCGATGGTGCTGGCTTGCGGGTCTGGCTACCAGGCGGCACTGATGGCGCCGACGGAAATTCTCGCCGAGCAGCACTATCGAACGATGAAGGGGCTGTTGGAACCGCTCGGGCTTTCCGTGGTGCTCGTGAGCGGAGGTGGCCGTGTCGCAGCGCGCAAAGCCGTGCGCGAGCAAGTGGCCTCCGGGACTGCACAGATTGTCATCGGAACCCATGCGATCATTCAGCAGGGCGTGACCTTTGCGAAGCTCGGGCTGGCGGTAGTGGATGAACAGCATCGGTTCGGTGTACTCCAACGGAAGACGCTCGTAGAGAAGGGGTATCGGCCTGATGTGCTGGTGCTGACCGCGACACCGATCCCACGCACGCTGGCCATGACGGTGTACGGGGATCTGGATGTCTCGGTCATTGATCAGATGCCGCCGGGGCGAAAGCCGGTGCGGACCTTTCTCTTACGTGATAGCCAACGAGGGCGGGCCTATCAGATTCTGAGAGATGAATTGCGGCGCGGAAGGCAGGCTTATGTCGTGTATCCGCTCGTCGAAGAATCGGAGAAGACCGATCTGCAGGCGGCCATGCAAGGGGCGGAGCAGTTGCAAGCGGATGAATTGGCCGAGTTTCGCGTCGGGCTCGTCCACGGTCGTATGCCGTCGGAAGAGAAAGAAAGGGTCATGGCATCGTATAAGAGGGGAGAGATCCAGGTCCTGGTCTCGACGACTGTGGTGGAAGTCGGGGTTGATGTGTCCAATGCCACGGTGATGATGATCGAACATGCTGAGCGGTTCGGGTTGGCGCAGTTGCACCAATTGCGCGGGCGGGTTGGGCGAAGCGAGCAGCAGTCCTATTGTCTTCTGATGGCCTCATGGGTATCAGGGGGTAAGGGGGTAAGGGGGCAAGGGGGTAATACCCCTCTATCCCCCTACCCCCCTATCCCTTTACCCCTATCCTCCCATCCCCCTACCCCCTTATCCCCCGCCCGGGAGCGGCTGGAGGCCCTGGTGCGATCGACCGACGGGTTTGTGATTGCCGAAGAAGACCTCCGTATTCGCGGCCCGGGAGAGTTTTTTGGATTCCGGCAATGGGGCATCCCGGAGTTTCGAGTTGCGAATCTGGTGCGGGATGCTGATCTGCTTCAACAGGCGCGGCAAGAGGCCTTTGCACTCTTAACGCAGGACCCGCAGCTGAAAGCACCGGCTCACCGTGCTGTGCGGGAGGCAATGTTGCGGCGGTGGGAAACAAAGTTGGAATTGGGGTCGATCAGCTAGCAGAATGCTGAAAAAGGCCCGCCAGCGGTTTTGGGGAAGGTTAAGGCTGAGGCTAAGGTTGAGCAAACAAGAACCTGTTCGACGCTTAACCTTAACCTCGACCTCAGCCTTCTTCATCCGCTGCGGCCTTGCCAACGGTAACGGCGCGTCTTGGCGCGCCGGGGTTGGGCGGGTGAGAAGGTTGGTCTTTTTGAGCATCCTGCGGAGATTTCTTTATTGTCCAACATGATTCCGTTCGACGACTTCGTGGTGGTTGAAAACTGTTTTCCTGTACCCTGTCATAACTGGATTGTGAAGAAAGATGAGCAACGGGCATGGGTCTTCTACAAAGATTGACGCATGATTTGAAGGCGGGGTTTGCGACGTTGCGTCATGGGACGGCGCAGGCAGCGATCCGTGCATTGCAGGAAACTGAACTGCTGCGGATCCGGCTCGAAATCCGCAAACTCGACGAGAAATTGCAGGAGCTCTATCGGGATGTCGGCGAACGAGCGATCAGCCTGGGCGAGGGAGGCGAATCGGCTGAGCGGGTCCTGTACGACGCGGAAGTCGGTCGACTCGTTAAGGAGATTCAGGAGCTCAAGGAGACGCGCGACAGGCTTGAGTCGGAGGTGGCGGAAATCAGGAGCGAGGCATGACCGGCCCGTCGCGAAGGATGCGTCTCGCCGGGATTGATATCGGCACCCTCACCTGCCGGTTGCTGATTGCCGATCTATTGCCTGACGGACGGCTCAAGGAAGTACGATCTGATCGGCGAATCCTTCGCCTGGGCGAGGCTGTTGATCAGACCAGGCAGTTGAACGCTGCCGCGATGGAACGGGTGCTGCAGTGCCTCAGGGAATGGCGCGAGATCATCGAGGCTTCTTCTGTCGATGCTGTGGCGGTTGTCGCGACGAGTGCGGCGCGGGACGCAACAAACCGTGATGAATTTCTCGATCGGGTAAAGCGCGAAGCGGGCTTCGAGGTCGAGGTTCTCACAGGTGACGAAGAAGCACGTCGAACGTTGCTTGGTATTCGTTCTGGTCTTCCTGCCGGCGTGACTGACCTGCTGGCGCTCGATATCGGCGGCGGCAGCACCGAATTCATCCTGAGTCGATCTGGCCTGAGTCCGGTCGTGCGATCCATAGACATCGGGGTCGTGCGTCTTTCCGAACGGGTTCTGCACCACGATCCTCCGACCGGTGAAGAAATCTGCCAGGCGCGTGAGTGGGTCGCGAGAGAAACCAAATCAGCAGTCGCCGTCATGGGTAACTTTCAGACTGCAACCTTCGTCGGCACAGCGGGCACTATCACCAGCCTGGCAGCCATGGCCCAAAAACTCCCTTCCTATGAGCCGGCCAGAATCCAGAAATATCAGTTGCAACTCAGCACGATTCAAGAACTCGAACAGACGCTATTGAGCCGAACAAAAGCCGACCGTGCCGGCCTGCCAGGCCTAGAAAAATGCCGAGAAGACGTGATTGCCGCCGGCGCGATCGTCATTCATACTGTGATGGAGACGTTGGGGATGTCGGCGGTCCTTGTGAGCGATCTAGGATTGCGAGAAGGAGTGCTGATCGAGCTGGCGAAACGGTCACGATGATGACCAGAAGATGATGGCGACAGATATTCTTCACATCTTTCACCCGTACAAGGCAACATGATACAGCATCGGCGATTCATCTCCGTGATTCTCTTTCTTGCCTTGGCCTGCGCCTTGCCGGGCCCCGCCGGGTGGGCTGAAACCGGAACGAGCGACCTCGGCGCCGTGCGGCAGGACGTCGATGTGCTCAAGGCGGACATGGAAGCGATCAAGAAACAACTAGAGGAGATTCAGAAGCAGCTCACCCAGCGCCCTGCCCCGCCTGTCCAGATAGACCGAGGGCCTGTGATGATGAGCGTGGGCTACGGTCCGGCGCTCGGGAGGGAGGATGCGCCGGTCACCATCGTGGAGTTCTCCGACTACCAGTGCCCCTTCTGCCGCAAACATTTCATTGGCACCTTTGCGGCGCTGAAGGCGAGTTATATCGATACGGGCAAGGTGCGGTATTTCTTCCGGGATTTTCCAATTGATTCGATCCACCCCTACGCCCGCAAGGCAGCGGAAGCTGCGCACTGTGCGGGAGATCAGGGGAAATTCTGGGAGATGCATGATGTCATGTTCACGAACCAGGGCGCGTTAAAGCCCGATAACCTGCGGGATTTTGCGCGGACGATGCAGCTGGAACTCGATGCGTTCAATGCCTGCCTCGATGGTGGCAAGTATGCAACATCAGTCGGGACGGACGTGACAGCCGGCTCTGCGGCTGGTGTGACCGGCACGCCCGGCTTCTTCATCGGCAAGTCCAGGAAGGATGGTATGATTTCGGCGACTGCCATGAAGGGCGCCCTACCGGCCTCGGTCTTTAGCCAGGTGATTGACCGCCTGCTCGATGAAAAGGAAAAGTAACGAGAGCCTTCTGAGGAAGGCCCTTCCGGCACTTCAACTCCTCTCAGGGAATGGCACCCTGTTGGCCTACGTGCGGCTGTCGAATGAGGCGAAGCTAATCCCTCCAAGCTTGCTCGTGATCTTCAGGGATGAGGGCTAAATGATCTTTCACTGCGCGCGGCTTTCTCACCCGCCCACTGGCAGATATTGTTCACCCGCCCTACCCTCCGATTGCTTCGCTATCGATTTCCCGAGACGTGCCACTAGCCCTGGCGAGGGCCTACCAATTTGCCCAACCTCCATTTAGGGGAGTGGCCAAGGCTGCCCTTTACTGCGCGCATCGGACGAGCACCGCTTTATCGTGCGCGTTCTGCGAGCAAAAAGGGCACCTGGCCACTCCCCTTCCGACCCTTCGGAGGCCGCGCGTTGCGCGAGCACAGAAGATCATCAGGCTTCATCCCGTCTCTGCTCCGGGAGCAAGGGATCGACGAAGAACGAGACTTCAAGAATGCGAGTATGAAATGATTCAGGCTGAATCATATTTGATCCTGCGGCGTTGATTCACCACATGATGGGACCAGGGTCGCACTCTCTACGCGCCATGGGATCGTTTCATCATACAAATGCGCAATGACTTGTGACTGTGGGAGAATCCAGGGCTTGTCATGAGAGTTGCCGTGAACTGTGTGACATGTGCCCTTCCAAAACGTGGCTGGTATGGGGATTGCGGATATTCAGAGAGAGAGAAAGGCGACCTTACCGGTGTATGGTTAGGAAATATCCTGTCAATTTTTGCAAAGGTACCCTAGCGGGATGCCCCATGATCCAGCAAAGTTGTGTTTCTAATGCGTGAGGCATATATTCCTCGCGTCAGATTAAGCAGAGCCGGTGCAATCGCCGGTATTTTTCAATAAGGGAGTCGGATATGAGAAAAGCCCTCCTGCTCGTCATCTTGCTCGGCCTTGATGCGAACACGGCGATGGCCGGGGTGCCGGTTGATAAGGGTGCCAAGAAACCCTCCACTGGTATGGAGTTTCTGAATCAACAGAAGTACCAGGAGGCGCGCACAGCCTTTGAAGCCGATCTGCAAAAAACCCCCGGGAATGCCATGGTGCACTTCTATCTTGGCGATGCCTGTCGAGGCTTGAAAGCCTGGGCCTGCGCAGAAGAGCATTACCGGACATCGCTGGAGCTCGATGCGAAATCCTCAGTGGCCAGCCTGGCCAAACAACGGGGGCAAAAATCCAAAGTCTGGCGCTTGCTGGACGATGCGAAGCAGGCCATCAACGAGCCAAACCCTTCACCAAAGCAGGTCAGTCAGGCCGAGGATACCCTGGACATTGCCTACAAGCTGGGCCTCGATGACGAGCAACAGCTGGTCTACTCTCAACTGCAACAGAGAATCCCACAGAGCCACAAACGGAGTTATGAGAAGACTGCATCAAGCAAGGTTCAGGATTCGTCAATGGTGCTGGTGCCAGCGGGAGAGTTTACGATGGGGAGTTTGGGGGGAGACCCGGACGAACAGCCGGTGCGCAAGGTCTATCTGGATCCCTTTTGGATGGATAAGGACCAGATGTCAGTAGGGAAATATGGGGTGTTCTTGGATGCGACAGCCCGTGAAGCACCGGCTGACTGGCATATCATGAACAAACCCGTGAACCAAAGGCGTCCGGTCGTCAATGTGGATTGGGCGGATGCAGATGCCTATTGCAGATGGGCAGGCAAGCGCCTACCGACAGAGGCCGAGTGGGAGAAGGCGGCGCGAGGGACGGATGGCCGGACCTATCCCTGGGGGAATCAACTCCCGACGAATTTTCACGCGAATATGAAGAAAGAAGTATGGAACAACCACGTGGTGTTAACGCCGGTGGGGATTTATGAAGCTGGCAAGAGTCCCTATGGTGTGTACGACATGGCCGGGAATGTCTGGGAGTGGGTCAGCGACTGGTATAGCAAGGACTATTACAAGACCGGTCCAGCGAGGAACCCGACAGGACCGCCAAAAGGCGACTACAAAGTGGTCCGTGGCGGCTCCTGGGGCAGCAGTCCGAAAGACCTGCGTAGTGCGGATCGGGAAAGCCGTTTGCCGTCGTTCGGAGGCCTCGGCACAGGGTTCCGCTGCGCCAAGACTCCGTAACTCCAGGCTCTGGTCCCTAGCAGGATGCTGAAAAAGTCCGCCAGCGTTATTGGAAGGTTAAGGCTGAGGCTAAGGTTGAGATGAGGGACCTCAGAATCTTTGCTCAACCTTGACCTCAACCTCAGCCTTCTTCAGACGCTGCGGCCTTGCCTGGGCCAAGACGCGTCTCGGCGCGTCAGGGTTGGGCGGGTGAGAAGTCTGGCCATTTTGAGCATCCTGCGGCGTTGTTGCCATCGGCGCCAACATGGAAGATTCCAACAGCATATTGTGTGTAAACCGAGTTTTTCTGCAGTCTGCTAGAAGGGGATTCGAATGCCCAGTTGAAATTCATTCGGGACCATACTTTGCCCTAATTGACCGCCGAGATTCAGGTTGTGTTGAGGTGGTACATTCGGTGCAAGTGTACGGTCGAGTTCAGAGGTGTAGCCGGCGCCAAAGCCTGCCCCGATATACGGAAGAAATCTCATCTCCCTGACAGAGTAGCGCTCACTGAGTGACGGCACATCGCGGAATAATGAACCGGCAGAAGGTGTGACAGGCTTCGTAGCAACCATAGGTCCGGCACGTTCTTGTAGAGAGAGGGTGCCGCTATTGGTGCCTATGAGAGTAGGAGCAGCGAGCGTTGTATCTGACTGACTCCATGCGAGCGCAACCGTAAGAGCAATAATTCCCAGAATCTTGAAATGAGTGTTCATGGCTCACACCTCCTGACCGGACGGGACACCTGGCGCTTCCAGGGATCACTAGGGGGAGATACGCAGACAGCACAATAGGCATAAATCATACCTTTCGAGGTATTGATGATTTTGCAGCGGTCAAGAGACGGGAAGGGATGTATCGTAGTAATTGCGTTGTGTCCGATGTGAGACGATCGGAACTAAAATATCACGATGACGGTTGCGTAGCAGTCCTACCGCTGTGAATACCATCGATAGCCTTTTTGTTCGGTGAAGTTGGCTTTCTGAACCCCGCCGGGCTTTTCCAATAACAAAACTTTGAAGTCGATGAGCCCGAACCAGGCAGGATCTGCTACGTCGTGGTAATGGCAGCCATGGAGTTTTTGGAGCATGTCGCCGAGTGTCTGCTGCAGTTCCTTTTCGGTGTAAGCTCGCACGATGAAGGGTTTGTTCATGGCCCGGCAGAATCGCTGAATGGTATAGGCTGCGCCGGTGCAGAGCACTTTACTGTCTGGTTTGATGGCGAGGAATTGTGGCAGCGAGAGGTAACGCTCTTGAAACCCCAGCCAGCGAGTGGCGAGGCGCAAGTGGCTGTACTGGACTTCGTATTCCGTGTGGCCTGGCAGTTTAACCGGCGCCGGCCAGCCCTCTTCAATTCCGAACTCGGTAAGAAATGCCCTGCCGCCCGGCTTTAATACCCGCCACAGTTCCGCCACGAATCGAAAAGGACCGAGGTTGAAAATCACATCTTCAGGCAGGTCCCTGCCCAACGGCACCCGCACCCGTCTGATCCAATCCAACGCTTCCTGATGCTGCGGGCTGTCGCCGGTTCCTTCGAGCAGTTCCTTTCTGGACAACCTCACCGGAGTCATGTCGGCCATGTTCTCGTTGTCGATCACAAGATCGACCGAATGATCTTTGAAGGGCAGCCATTCGCCATTGGCACGGGTACCGATGCCGCCCCAACCTCCTGCCTTGGCACGAGTGACTTGCAGCGCGAGGAAAGGCTCGGTGATGTCGAGGGAGATGTACCGAATGGTCTGCTTCTCAAAGGGCAAGAGTTCCTTGCCTGCCTCACGGGCCAGGTATCCGAGGCCGCCGCCGACTTCTACGATGACATGGGGTTTGGGGGTGAACCAGCCGAGCTTGCGCAATTGCCGCATGAGTAGCCGGCCGTAGGTCAAGCCGTTGAGTGCGTCATTCGGCTCTCGAAAGAGGTGGGAAACGGTGGTTTCGATCAGATCGAAGTGGCCGTCGTCTGTACCACTGTCGGTCAGTGCATGTTGATGAAAGTCTTCAAGATGCTCCTCTCCCTCAAACCCTTCCTGCCCCGACCAGCCCTCCCGGATTTGTTGGAGGAGCAGATCCCACTTGGCCTTGTGGCGGTGCCCGCCAGGGGGTTCTGTGCCGTAGTAGCATAAGGAATAAGTAGGCAGGGCCCAACGTTCCAAATGCCACCGTCCCGGCTGCCCGTCGGGTCCGCAGACCAGCTGCCCATACTTTTCCGCCAGCGTGCCCACTGTTGTATGGCCATTCATCGCCTGTAACATTTCCAGGCCGGTGCGATTCAGTCGGATGATCGGCAGGTTGTCATCGAGGGGTGCAAACCACCATTCGTCTGCGTTGTGCTGGTATGCGACGAGATCGGGGATGTGCCAGGCCAGGCGATTGAGTGTTTCTCCAGTAAGGCTGAGGGGTTCGTGAGTGGCGACAGCTGGTTTCATGATCGACGTGATCTGTTGAAGCGCCGAAGCCTACACGGGTGGTCAGATTCTCGCAAGGCCTCAAGGGATGTGAAGCGGGACTTTGGTCGGTCTCGTTGTCGCCCGGTCTTTCTGGTCTGTCTGGTGTCTGACGGGATAGACAGAATAGGCCAGAGAGACCGGACAGACCAGACAGACCATGGGCTAAAGCTGCGAAGGAACAATCTGGTCGGTGACGATAATGATCCCATGCATGATGGGATGGATTCGGCAGAGATAGGGGTAGCGACCTGGAGCGAGTCCTGGCACCGTAAAACTACCGTTCGGCAGGACGAGTCCGGAATCGAAGGCGCAAGCGGTTGGTTCTTTCAGACAGTCTACATGAGTGATGGTGTGTTCGGTCGCGGTGGGATTGTCCCATCTGATTGGAGCCCCGCTGGCGACGGTGGCGGACTTCGGGACGAAATAGGGTGACCCGCTATCGATGATGATGGCGGTATAGGGGGGCATGGCGGTGGTTGGCCAGGCTGTGAATAGTCCAAGCGAGAAGATGGTGATGAGAATCCGAAGGCTCATAGTCCTCCTGCTGGTTGATCGTACAGGTGGCTATTCTACCATTTTGGTCTCTGAGGAATGTAGAGGCACTCTGGCTGCACTCGTTGGTTTTGCCCTTGACGGCGTCACCCAATTATAGGATTCTCCCACCTGCCGGAAGTGACCGGATGGAGCAGAAGTGTAAGTTGCAAAACCCTTAGGTTCATGCTAGATGGAGGATGTGTCTGACATCTAACAGATGAGAGAGGAGAAATTCGATGGCCAAGAACAAAAAGCGACCGGGAAAGAAAAATGCGGCGAAGGCGAAGGCCAAACCAAAGTCCAAAGTGAAGAAGGCTGGCAAGAAACCGGCTGCCAAGAAATCGGCCAAAAAGATCGCGAAGAAACCGAGGATCAAGAAATCTGCCCCCAAGAAGACTGCTAAGAAACGCGTGGCAGCGGTGTCCAAGGCAGCCCAGAAGAAACCGGTTGTTTCAGCCTCAGACAAGAAATCCGTGAAGCCTGTCGGGGAAGAGGAATCGAAGAGGTCAGTGTCGCAGCAGTTGATGGGGGCGTCGATGTTGAAAGATGCCGATCTCGACGAGGAACTGGGCGATGAGGATGTAGATATTGCCGTTGAGGCCGATGAAGACGTGGAAGAAGAATTGACGCTGGACGGGGACGATGAAGACGAGGGTTTCCCCGAAAAACCCGAAGGACTGCTAGACGACGCAGACGACTATCATACCCACTGACGCTTGCAGGGGATGCCGCCTCTATTAGAGCTTGGTCGAGTCGTTCGGTCGTAGGCTGTCTCGGTCGAATGGCGCCTTTCCCATGTAAGCCGCCCTCCTGATGTGTTCTCTGTGATGAATTCCAATGAGTCATTTTTTGTTTGTGGCCGGGGCTTTGCGCGAACGCACCTCGGAGGAAAGCGCAGAGCTGCAACTCGGGCATGGCCTTTGGGGACTCTGCACTGAGCTGATACGGACAAATCTTCAGACATATCTTGATGCTGAATCCCGAGGTCTTGTGTATGTGCTGAAGGTCGGAATCTATGCCGAGTTTCAGATGGTGCCGCCTGCGCTGGACTTTCCGGCGCTGGATGCATTCCTCAGAGACGATCTCAGAACGGAGGCCAGATTTGGATTCGTGCGAATCAAGGGGGTGCGTCGCATAGCCTACTCGTCTGCAGCCAGTCAGGCATTGTTGCTCAATGTGCTCCAAATAGCCGATCAGGCCGAACTCGCCCGACGCTTGAGATTGGGCATGCATCGGTTGACGCAGGCGGAGTACGACGGGATTTTAAGTGGAGCCACAGGAGAGTTGAAATAGCAGTATGCTCAAAAAGGCCGTCCAGCGTATGAAGACCGTTATTTGGTTTGTTTAGTTTGTTTGGTTGAACAACCCTAAACGAATAAACGAAATAAACCAAACAAACCGGATGAACATTTTTGTTATATCTTTTGGCCCGTCATCAGTTGATACGCCTCATCGATTGTGTCGACTTCCTTTACCGTCACATTGAGTTGAAAGCTCAGTTCGTTCAAGTTCCATCGCGGGTCGTGAATCTGTCCGCGTGGAACTAATATGGTTCGATACCCTTCCCGCGCGGCGGCGCGAATCTTATCTGGGATGCCGCCCACGGGGCCGATGTGCCCACCCGGTTCAAAAGTTCCGGTCAACGCGATGCCCCGCTGAATGTGCTCTCCTTTGAACATAGCGATGAAGCCCACGGCCATGGCTGCGCCGGCGCTTGGCCCGTCGCTGCCTGCCGGCTGATAGGCCACCCCTTGCACTGATACGGTCCCGCTGTGCTGGATTGAGGGGGTCCGTTCGACGGCGTAGGCAAAGGCTTGGGCCATGGCTCCTAAATGAGTATTTCCCAGTCGTACGCCGCCGAAGAGCCATTGCAATTGAACGGGATTCGGTTCCGCTTTCTTGTCCCACCAGATCATAAGGATTTCAAACACGCCAAGATTGTTTTGGCGAATGGCTGCCAGGACCGGGAGTTCGATGACGTTGTCCGCTGAAACCGAGGCTGGAATTCCACAGAGGAGGGCCGCAATTAATATGTAGGTTGCGGCAAAGTGACGTGGCATCACGAAACCTCCGAGCAGGATGGTTGATCTGGTTTATTTGGTTAATTTGGTTTGGTTTGTTCGTCCGGTTGGTTCCGATCAGAGGAACGAAACAAGTCAAATGAATCAGACCAACCAAATAAACTAAATAAACCAACCAAACCGATGAACCAATTTGCTGATACGTGCGTTTAAAAAGGTTAGCAAATCCTGGTCGGTAGTACAGTCAATTGCCGGTCCTTGCCTTGCGTTGGGCCAGGGTATTCCGTATAAGGGCCTACATGATGAAGAGAGTCTGTGTATGGATCATGATCGGAGGGCTTATTCTTTGGCTGCCGTCCGGCGCCGGCGGATCGACCTGTCAGGTGGAGACATCTGATCCAGGGCCGGGGGTGGGGTTGGTGCGGCATCTGAGCGTCGATTGCACGGAACAAGAGCGAGAAGCGCGAGCGGTGGATGCCACACAGGTACTGCAGGCGTTCAGAGAAGGGAAGGGGATTGATCTTGCAGGGGTCGTCATTCGCGGCAATCTATCTTTGGATACGTTGCCTGTAGGCAGGCTGCCGCCTGAGCTTGAGGGGGCGAAGGACCTGCAAGGTTTCGAGGTACGTCTGATTTCCGGCTCCATGAAGATTGTCAATTCGGTGGTACGAGGAACGATCAGGTACGGATCAACAACAGGGTTGCTGGTGATACAGGGTCCTGTGTCGTTTAACGGGACCAGGTTTGAGCAGGTGGTAGATCTCTCACGATCTGTATTCCTTCAGCCAGTGACTCTGTCAGGCGCACAGTTCTTGCGGGAGTCCTATTTTGTGCAAGGGCGGTTTCTGCGCGGCTTGTACGCTGAGGGCACGATGTTCGGTCCGCATACGAGATTTCATCGATCGGTCTTTCAAGGGCCGGTCACCTTCCGGCAATCGAGGTTCAACGGGCTGGCGGAATTTTTGGAAGTGACTTTCGAGAAGGATGCCGATCTGTCACACAGCTATTTCACCCTGGGAACCGGGTTTTCCGGAAGCCGGTTTCAAGGGAGGGCGGATTTCTCCGAGGTGACCTTCGAACGCGAAGCGTTTTTTACCTTTACCCTTTTCGACGGAGACACGTACTTTCCCGGCGCCAGATTCCAATCGACGGCGGATTTTTCTGATGCGTCATTCAAGGGACGGGACGACTTTTCGAAAGCCCATTTCAACCAGAAACCACAGTTTACAGGAGCAGCCAAACCAGCAACCGTACAGGCGGCGCAAGAGAGCGAAAATCGGATGGTCCCCTACGCGGTCGGCTTCACGCTTCTGGCCGCCATCGCCCTATTAGCTGTCTATGTGATAAGGTCACGATAAGGGCAGCGAATCCCTGGTCACCACTACTAATAGATGCATGCTTGCTCCGCCTTACCAAGTCTGGTATAAGCTCATCTGTGGATCACCACTCAGACGCTGCGGAACAAATAGAGCTGCCCTATCAGGTTCGCATCGAAAACTTTGAAGGGCCTCTTGATCTCTTGCTCCATCTCATTAAGAAGAGCGAGATCAATATTTACGATATTCCCATCCATCTGATCGCGCAGCAATACCTCACCTATATTGAAGCGATGGAAGAGCTGAATCTGACTGTTGCGGGAGAGTTTCTTGTGATGGCGGCCACCTTGCTACAAATCAAGTCGAAGATGCTGCTGCCAGCCGATGAGACGGTTCCCGATGAAGAGGATGGGCCTGATCCACGTGAAGAGTTAGTGCGGCGACTGCTTGAATACAAGAAGTTCAAAGAGGCAGCCCGTCAGTTGGATGAGCACGAGCGGCTCTGGCGTGAGATCTACAGCCGTGAGCCGAGCCAGGCGTCCCAACTGGAATCTGATGAGAGTCTGCTGGAGGAGGTCGGTCTGTTCGATTTAGTGGATGCCCTGCAGGGAATCCTCGATCGCAATCCCGGGAAGCAACTCCTGGAGATTGTGCCGGATAATTTGACGGTTCGGGAGCGGATGAACGCGATTTTGGAAATGTTGGAAGGGCGGGAGTCGGTCAGTTTTGTCGAGCTCTTCGAACGCTCCTGCCATCGTCTTGTCATCATTGTCACATTCTTGGCCTTGCTGGAACTGATGAGGCTTCGAACGGCTCGAGTATTCCAGGCAGAACATTTCGGGCCAATTCTCGTGTCGCGCGCGTTCTCACTCGTACCGGACCCGGCAGAATGGGATGATGCTGAATGGAGGGGAGCATGAGCTCAACTATGGAGCAAGACACAGACAGCACCTCGGTAGGATCACCGTCTGCTGTTGAGGGTGACGGGGTGTTGGAGGATGCGTCCAAGGATGCCGGTGCCGAGGTAGTGGACAGCCAAGCGGAGGCCATCGACCAGCGGGAACTCAAGGCCATTCTCGAAGCGGTCTTGTTCGTGTCGTCCGAACCGGTCCCGGTCGCTCGGCTGACGTCTATCTTGGGAAAGATCTCAAAAGCTGAAGTGGTTCAGACACTGACGATGCTCGCGCACGATTTAGATCAGGATGGGCGAGGCATTCAGCTTGTACAGATCGCAGGCGGGTATCGGCTGGTGACGAAGCAGGAGTATGGACCGTGGCTGAAACGGATGGATAAAGCCAAGGTGGCACAAAAACTCTCTCGCTCCGCACTCGAATCCCTCGCCATTATTGCCTACAAGCAGCCGCTCGTGCGGTCTGAGATCGAAGAGATTCGTGGCGTCGAAACGTCCGGTGTCCTGAGAACGTTGCTTGAACGGAAACTGGTTCGGATCGTCGGTCGCAAGGAGGTCCCGGGTCGGCCGATCATGTACGGAACCACGAAGTTTTTCCTTGAGCATTTCGGATTACAGGATTTGAGTCAGCTCCCACCGCTACGTGAATTCAAAGAACTCGGCGAATCTGAGCAGGCCCTCTTGCCAATCGAGGAAGAGTCTAATGATCTGGCAGACGGTACGATAGAGCTAGCCTTCGATGCCGAGAGCAGCGAGAGCATGCTCCAAGAGCCGGTCGAACAGGCCTGATCAGGAAGCGAAGGAGCAGGCAGACCGTTCTTCTTGCTCGCAGAGCCCCCACGATAAAACGGTGGTCGCTCGATGCGCGCAGTGAAGAACGATCTGCCCACTCCTTCTGGGGAAATCGAGGATCAACAGGCTACCCTTCACTCCTAAAAAAAGTCGCCTCACACTGACTTCATTTCGCTCTCACACCTCGACGAGAACGATCTTACGCGATTAGCCAAATCAGCTTTGCCTCGACTTCAACCTCCAACGAGGCAGAGTAGGGCAAAGTCAGGCATTGGCTCCTCCTGTGCTCCTGGGATTGAGGGGTGAAAGAAGTGATCAAGAGAGATACCTGGTCACCCCAAGCTGATTCTGTAACCCCATGTCTAACGTGTGGTGATGACGAGGCTGTTGTTTTCAACCCGGACGGATTCAATCTGGGGCGGAAGCTGGAATTTGTCTCGATTGGTCGGTGAGTCGAACAGTTGATGGACGACGCTGTCGAGGGTCGAGGAGGGAATGGGTAATGAGCCGAGTTTGCCGGCAGTGGGTCGTAGCCTGATGTAGCCCCCTTCGGTGGTGATCGTACCTTCGAGTTGCAGTGAAATCTCTTTTCCATAGAGGGCAAAGAGGGCATAGGCCCGAAGTTGATTGCCCATTAGGTTCATACGGACGTCTTTCAATGCCGATTGAACTTCTTGGACGGTCGGCTCGTGTCCAGCTGGCACCGGGATATCGGCCTGCTGTGCTTGATGGGTGGAGGCAATGGCAAGATTCTCGCGCATCCACTGATTCAACTCTGCTTCGTTGAGCGAAAGGGCATGAGGTTGATTCGATTGCACAGCCGTTTGCAGCTGAGCCATTTTTTCTGCGACGCGATCGGCTGCCTGCGGATCGGTTTGGATCGGCAGTGGCGGTGCCTGGCGAAGGATCAACAGTAAGATTCCGATTGTGAGGGGCAGGGAGATCCAGGAAAGCAAGCGGAATACCTGAGCGAGCGATCCGGACGGGGCTGGCTGCGTCGTGGTCTCAGTATCGGCGATCGTCGGCTCCTCGACTGCCGGAACCAGCGGTTTGAACTTAGAGAAGATGATTCCGCAACGTCGGCATTCCGGTCCTTCCTCTTGTTCAAATCCACACTTGGGACAAGTAATCGCTGCCTTGCATGTCGATGACGAAGATTGCAGTCGCATGAGACGACTGTAGTTCAGAGAGGCAAGGAGCGCAAAGAATAGCGTAAAATCGCCCGGCCTGGCTCACTGCGTTCTCTTCCTCCTATACTCTCCCAGAAACGGGGCCCCTCGCTGCTCTTCACTGCGCGCATCGAGCGACCACCATAAATCTAATTGATCCTTCCAAGCTTGCTCGTGGCCCCTTCAGGGATGGGGGCTGATTGATCTTCCACTGCGCGCGGTAGTCCAATTCCCCAGGTCATTATTAAGGGTAGCCTAGTCGACCCTCGATTGCGCGCGTCGAACGAGCACATTCCTATCGTGCGCGTTCCGCGAGCAGGAGGGCGATTAGGCTGCCCTTCCCATCATTCTGCGACCGCGCGTTCCGCGAGCACAGAAGATCATCAGGCTCCATCCCCGTCCCCCGTTGACTCCCCTCAAGCCCCTTTGCTAGACTTCCATTTCCCAATCTAAGTTGTTGAAACAGGCGAAGTTCTTCCGTATCACCCGGTCTAGTTACACAAGGCACCACCCTATGATCAAAGCATGGCTGTTCGACGAGATGTTTCGAGTCGATCGATTGCATCTCACCATCGACGGAACCCAGGGAGAATGGGGTGCCGGCGATTCAATTGCGGCAGAGGAAGAACTTCCCCCACCGCCGGCTCATGTGGCCGCGAAATCGGGGAACGGTAGGATCACCATCACCTGGGATCCCGTTCCGGAAGCCATGTATTACAACCTCTACTTCCAAACGACCAAGGGCGTGATGATCAAGCCCTCCGAGCTCACACGTCCAATAGCCTCTGACGACGACTTTAAATCCGTCATTGGAGTGAACAAAGAAAAAGGCAACTGTCTGGAAGGTGCTCAGAGCCCGTTCGTCCATGACGATCTGGCCAACGGGACCTGTTACCACTACGTCGTCACTGTGGTGACGCAGAAGGGGGAGAGTCTCGAGTCTCAGGAGGTTATGGCGATTCCCTCGCCTTATCTGTTGGCTCTGAGCATCGGTCGAGGGGGTGTGGACGACGGCGAGTTCAACTCGCCCACGGGGATCACGCTTGACAAGGATAACAATATTTACGTCGCCGATACTGATAACCATTCGATTCAGAAGTTCGACAAGTCGGGGAAGTTTCTCGCGCGATGGGGCGGAGACCCCTCTTCACAGGAAGGCAGCTTCTACTATCCTCGCGGATTGGCAGTCGGACCGAGAGATGTATTGTACGTGGCAGACAGCGGTAATAACCGCATTCAGAAATTCGATCTCAGTGGTAACCCGATGCAGGCCTGGGGCAAGTTCGGGTTTGCCTGGCGCGGGGCTGATCTGGGCAAATTCGATGTGCCTTGGGGGCTGGCTACGGATACGGAAGGTAATCTGTATGTGTCCGACACGAGCAACGCACGTATCCAGAAATTCACCTCGGATGGAACAGCGTTACTCAAGTGGGGCCGCGACGGGAGCTTCGATGGCGCCTTCTTCTTTCCCCGTGGTGTAGCGGTCGATTTTGTCGGCAATATATTCGTGGCTGATGAAAGCAATAATCGCATTCAGAAATTCGATGCCCGCGGAAGTTTTCTGGCTAAGTGGGGTCGGGAAGGGTCCGGTCCCGGCCAATTCAAGTCTCCCTGGGGACTTGCCTGCGATGCGCTCGGCAACGTCTATGTCGTTGATACGGGAAACCATCGCATTCAAAAATTCGACGGCAACGGGACGTTCCTCTGTGCCTGGGGGAACCGTGGAAAGACCGAGGGGCAGCTGAATTATCCCTATGGCATTGCGGTCGACAAAGAAGGCGCCGTATATGTGGTCGACAGCGGCAATAGCCGCATCCTGAAGTATGTGCCGACGGATGAAGAGCTCAATCGCGGCAAAGAAGAGACTGCGGCCAGCCAGGCGCCGAGTGAGACTCCGCCTCCCGGCAGCGTGGCGGTCAAAGCCGGCGATACGGAAACCTTCCTCAGTTGGATGGAGGTTCCCGGCGCCCAGTCCTATAACGTCTATTTCAATACCGTTCCGAATCTCACAACCCAGTCAGCGACGAAGATTGAAGGCGCGCCGAATCCCTATGTGCACACCGGTCTCTCGAACGATACTCCCTACTACTATGCGGTGACCGCGGTGTTCGAGACCGGCGCAGAAAGCGGGCTGTCGAGTGAAGTGACAGCCACACCGGTACTCATCGATATTACGGCGCCCCAGAACCCCTATGCCGTGATCAACCATGGCGCATTCATGGCAAATACGCCGGAAGTGATCGTGACGATTTCAGCGAACGACGTCGATACAGGAGTGGGGGCCTACTTTATTTCCGAGGCCCCCATGACTCCGGTGGCGGGGACACCGGGATGGGTCGACGTCACGCCAACTACCAAATTCGGCGCGACGGTTCCCTTCATTCTCTCCCCTGGAGACGGGCAGAAGTCGATCTACGTGTGGTTTAAGGATGTGGGCGGAAACGTCTCTACCCCTGCAGCGGCTACTATTTTGATCAACACATCCGGCTATCTCTGTGTGGCTCAATGGGGCTGCACGGGCCGGGGAGCCTCGTTGTTGCATGGCGGAGAGTTCATGGCTCCAATCTACGGGCTGAGCATCGATCAACAGGGCTCGCTGTTCGTGGTCGATAACGGCAACAACCGGATACAAAAGTTCGACAATGCGGGAAACTTTATTATCCTCTGGGGAAATTTCGGTTCGGCCAATGCGAATTTCCATAACCCCACCGGGATTGCGTGCGACGGCAAAGGCGACGTCTGGGTCGTCGACACGAACAACCACCGCGTCCAGAAATTCGACGGGAAGCTCGGGGGCTATCTCATGAAGTTCGGGTCGCGCGGGAACGGCGAAGGACAGTTCAACTCACCCTGGGGTATCGCGGTCGATCGGGTGCGTGGGTATATGTATGTCGTCGACAGTGCGAACTTCCGCGTGCAGAAATTCGACATGAACGGGGAGTTCATCATGTCTTGGGGTAGCTTCGGGAGCGGAGATGGCCAGTTCTACTTCCCGCGTGGCGTGGCTGTGGACCAGACTGATGGATTTGTGTATGTCGTCGACATGGGGAATCACCGGATTCAGAAGTTCGACACCAGCACCAATGTGCTTCCTCAGTTGCTGGTCAAATGGGGTGGCAGTGCCGAACCGGGCCATGCCAGCAGCGCTCTCGCACAGGAGGCAGGTCAGTTGAGGTCTCCATGGGGTGTTGCGGTTGATGGGGCAGGCGATGTGTATGTCACGGATACAGGCAACCACCGCATCGAGAAGTTCGACAAAGAAGGCAATTTCATCACCCAGTGGGGTGGGTTTGGAAACGGAAAGGGGCAGTTCAACTTCCCCTATGGCATTGCGGTGGATGCTAGAGGCAGTGTGTTTGCCGTTGACAGCGGGAACACCAGAGTTGAACAGTTCATGCCGGCCGACGAGGGAAGCGAACGGCTTCAGGAAGACGCCGAGACCGTGGCAGAAATCGAGCAACCGCAAGGCACATCGAAGACGTAAGCGGCCGGAGGCCGTTGCGGGAGAAGCGGCTGGCTTCTGTTGTTTATCTGGTTTGTTTCGTTGAACCAAACTAACCAAATGAACCAAACTAACCAAATGAACCGTCTGCTCGTGAAGGAAAGACATGCTCGATAAAGAACCGCGATTAGGATTGACCTACGACGACGTGGTATTGGTTCCGGCCAAGTCACAAATCCTGCCGACTGAAACTGATCTGCGCACAAGGCTGACTCGCCACAGCAAAATCAACATCCCCATCATCAGTTCGGCGATGGATACGGTCACCGAGTCTCGTTTGGCCATCGCTATTGCCCGCGAAGGAGGCATCGGCATCATCCACCGGGTCTTGTCGCCGGAGAGTCAATCCACCGAAGTGGACCGGGTCAAAAAATCCGAGAGCGGGATGATTCTCGACCCGATCACCATTGCGCCCGATCAAACGATTCGCGATGCCCATGCGTTGATGGCGAAATACCGGATCTCCGGGATTCCCGTCACGAAAGATAAAAAGTTGGTCGGCATTCTTACCAATCGCGACCTGCGGTTCGAAACCAGGATGGATTTGAAGGTCTCGCAGATCATGAAGCGCGACAAGCTCGTCACGGCGCCCGAGGGGACGAGCCTGGAAAAGGCCCGCGAAGTGCTGCACGAGCATCGGATCGAGAAGCTTCCCGTGGTCAATAAGCATTTCGAACTGATGGGGCTCATTACCATCAAGGATATTGAAAAACGCATCATGTATCCCAATGCCTGCAAGGACGGACATGGCCGACTCTGTGTCGGTGCCGCTGTCGGTGTGGGGCCAGATACAGAAGATCGTGTGGCGTTGCTCAAGAAGGCCGGGGTGGATGTGATTGTGGTCGATACGGCCCACGGGCATTCGCTAGCCGTGCTGGATACGGTCAAGATGATCAAGAAACGTCATCCGGAGCTCGACGTGATCGCCGGGAATATTGCCACCGCTGAAGCGGCGAAAGACCTTCTTCGGGCCGGCGTCGATGCCGTGAAGGTGGGTGTGGGGCCTGGCTCGATTTGTACGACCCGTATTGTATCCGGAGCCGGGATGCCGCAGCTGACGGCGATTGCCGATTGCGCGAAAGTCCTGGCAGGCAGTGGGGTGCCGGTCATTGCAGACGGCGGAATCAAACATTCCGGCGATATCACGAAGGCCTTGGCAGCCGGCGCCTCCTCGGTGATGCTCGGCGGACTCTTGGCAGGGACGGAAGAATCGCCGGGGGAAACCGAGCTGTACCAAGCCAGAACCTATAAGGTGTATCGCGGCATGGGCTCGATCGGCGCAATGGAGCGAGGCGGTGGAGACCGGTACGGGCAAGGCGGGCGTCCGGCGCAGAAGCTGGTCCCGGAAGGCATCGAAGGGCGCGTGCCTTATAAAGGGAAGCTCGCAGCCGTCATCTATCAATTGGTCGGTGGAGTCAAGTCCGGCATGGGCTACTGCGGATGCAGGACGATCTCAGACTTACAGCAGAAGGCCACATTTATTCGGCAGACGGTCGCAGGCCTCCGCGAAAGTCACGTGCATGATGTGATCATCACCAAGGAAGCGCCGAATTATCGGATGGACTGGGAGTAAGACGCCGTGAAACGTTAGGCGACCAGCAACGCAGTCTGATCGTTCCGTGACCCAATACCCCTTACCCCTCACCCCTTACGCCTAACGAATTCTGATGGAACTCTGGCACGATAGAATCCTGGTTCTCGACTTCGGGTCCCAATACACACAGCTGATTGCGCGCCGCATTCGCGAAGCCCACGTCTACTCGCAGATTCTGCCCTGCACCGCCTCCTTGGCGACGATCCTCGCCTATCGCCCGAAAGGCATCGTACTCTCCGGTGGCCCCTCCAGCGTATACGAGAAGAAGTCGCCGACCATCCCTAAGGAACTCTTCGATCAACAGATTCCCATTCTCGGCATCTGCTATGGCATGCAGCTGGTGACACATCTGTCCGGTGGTGAGGTTGCCAAATCCAAGCATCGAGAATACGGCCGAGCCGATCTCACGATCGATGACCAGAGCGACCTTTTCAAGGACATCGGCACAGATGGATCGACGGTTGTCTGGATGTCGCACGGGGACCGTATCGAACGGATGCCGCCGGGCTTCCGCTCGATCGCACATACGGCCAATTCTCCGATCGCCGCGATGAAGCGTGACGATCACAAACGCCGGATCTATTGCCTCCAGTTTCACCCGGAGGTCGCTCATACGCCGGAAGGAGCGACGCTGCTCCGCAATTTCGTGTACCACATCTGTAATTGCAAACCGACCTGGACGATGCAGTCCTACGTGGATAGCGCGGTGCAGCAGATTCGCGAACAGGTGGGCAAGGAGCGGGTGATCTGTGCACTGAGCGGGGGCGTGGATTCATCGGTGGCGGCGGCCTTGACCCATCGGGCCATCGGCGATCAGCTGACCTGTATCTTCGTCGACAACGGACTGCTTCGGAGCGGAGAGAAGGAACAGGTCAAACAGACCTTTGCTCAACAGCTGCATCTGAATTTGCGGCTTCTCGACGCGTCCGATTCATTTCTTGCCAAGCTCAAGGGAGTGACCAACCCGGAGCGGAAGCGGAAAATTATCGGGAAACAGTTCATCGAACAATTCGAGGCCGAGGCGAAAAAGAAATCAGGCGGCGCAAAATTTTTGGTCCAAGGCACCCTCTATCCCGACGTGATCGAGAGCGTGAGTTTCAAGGGACCGTCGGCCACGATCAAGACCCACCACAATGTCGGAGGGTTGCCGACGCGGATGAAGCTGAAATTGATCGAGCCCTTGAGGGAACTGTTCAAGGATGAAGTGCGGGTGTTGGGGAAGGAGCTGGGACTGCCGGACGAAATAGTCTGGCGGCAGCCTTTCCCGGGGCCCGGCCTGGCCATTCGCGTACTGGGGGCTGTGACCAGGGAGCGACTGGCGATTCTGCGAGCAGCCGAGACCATTCTCGACCAGGAGATCCGCGCGGCCGGTTTGTACCGGGAGATCTGGCAATCACTGGCCGTGCTGTTGCCGATCAGGACCGTCGGCGTCATGGGCGATCAACGGACCTACGAACATGTCGTGGCGCTGCGCGCCGTAACGAGCCTGGATGGGATGACGGCTGATTGGGCCAAGATCCCGAACGACGTCCTGGGCAGGATCTCAAACCGGATCATCAACGAAGTGAAAGGCGTGAACCGGGTGGTATACGATATCAGCTCGAAGCCGCCGGCCACGATCGAATGGGAATAGGAGACGTGAGGCGTAAGGGGTGAGGGGTTAGGCGTGATAGAGAGGGAATTACTGGCCCTCCGGTCGCCTGACACCTGACACCTGACGCCTCACGCCTAACGAACTATGGAAGTGAGACTACAAAAAGTCATTGCCGGGACGGGATTGGCTTCGCGGCGTAAAGCCGAGGAGTGGATTGCCGCCGGGCGCGTGACGGTCAACGGCAAGGTGGTGACGGAACTCGGCACCAAGGTCGATCCTGATCGCGTTCACATCAAGGTGGACGGGAAGCACCTGAGCTCCGCCCAGCCCTTCGTCTATCTGCTCTTGAATAAACCGAAGAATGTGATGTCGACATTGGTTGATCCGGGAGGTAGGCCGACCGTGAAGGACTACCTCCGTGGGATTTCGGTGCGGGTGTTTCCCGTCGGTCGATTAGATTTCGACAGCGAGGGGTTGATGCTCCTGACCAATCATGGCGACTTGGCCCAGACGTTACTCCATCCGCGCTACCATGTGCCGAAGACCTATCTCATCAAGATCAAGCAGGTCTTGACTGATGAACAGATCCGGCAATTGGAGCAAGGGGTGCAATTGGACGACGGCATGACCGGTCCGGCCATCGTCAAGAAGGTCAAGAAGGCCAAGCTCAACTCCTGGCTGGAGATTACGATCCGTGAGGGACGGCAGCACCAAGTAAAGCGGATGTTGGAATCGGTCGGCCATCCGGTGTTGAAGTTGACGAGAATCAAGATGGGCCCTCTGTCGTTGGGCGATCTGGGGCCGGGTGAGTTCAGGTATCTCACGGATCGTGAAGCGAATGCTCTGCGCGAGCTTGCGGAACAGAAGCTGGCCTTGGCAGAGGATACAGAGAAACAGGCGCCAAGACCGAAGAGGCGGGTGAGCCGGGTAGGATGGGCACGATCCAAGAAAGCGAAGGTGGTATGAAGGTTAGAACGCATCGGTGCGGGGAACTCACGAAAGCGTCTGTCGGGCAGACTGTCGTCCTGAACGGCTGGGTCCAGCGGCGGCGTGACCATGGCATGGTCATGTTCATCGATCTGCGGGATCGAACCGGGATCACGCAGGTGGTCTTCAATGCCGAGCGGAATGCCGCGGTCCATCAGGGCGCCCACGAGTTGCGAAGCGAGTCGGTCGTGTCGGTGACGGGCCAGGTCATGGCCCGCCCTGACGAGTCGAAAAATTCCAACCTGCCGACCGGTGAGGTTGAAGTCTTCGTGGATGCCGTCGAGATTCTGAATGAGTCGAAGACCCCGCCCTTCGTCATCGAAGATGATGCAGAAGTGACGGAATCGATCCGGTTGAAGTACCGCTATCTGGATCTTCGCCGCCCGAAAATGCAGCGGCTCTTGAGCCTCCGGCATGACATCATGCAAGCCGTTCGTGGATTTCTGAACGCAGAACGTTTCCTTGAAGTGGAAACGCCGATTCTGACCAAGAGCACACCCGAAGGCGCGCGGGACTATCTGGTGCCGAGCCGGGTGAACCCCGGTCAATTTTATGCGCTGCCTCAGTCGCCCCAACTATTCAAGCAGGTCCTCATGGTCAGTGGGGTTGATCGCTATTATCAGATCGCCCGCTGCTTCCGCGATGAGGATCTGCGCAATGACCGGCAGCCTGAATTTACACAGATCGATGCGGAGCTGTCCTTTGCCGACCGCGAGCAAGTGATGACTTTGATGGAGCAGATGATCGTCACAGTGTTTCGTGAGGCGGGGGGCGTCCACTTGCCGACCCCCTTTCCGCGTATGACCTATGCCGAGGCGGTGGGCCGCTACGGATCGGATAAGCCGGATCTGCGTTTCGATATGCCGTTATATGACGTGACCGCCTTTGCGGCGACCAGCGAGTTCAAGGTGTTCAAGGAAGCGGCGACCAAGGGCGGGATCGTAAAGGCGCTGATCGTGAAGGGCGGAGCGGCCACGCCGCGAAGCAAGATCGATGCGCTCGGTGAGATGGCCAAGAGTTTTGGCGCCAAGGGGCTCGCCTGGCTTAAGATTACGGCGGAAGGGCAGCTGGAGTCCGTGATCGCAAAATTTCTGGATGCGAAGGCCTTCGCGGCGGCCCTTCCCGAGGCCAAGCCAGGCGATTTAGTCCTCTTCGGCGCCGACAAGGCCGCCATTGTCCACGATGTCCTGGGCCGCATCAGATTGTCGCTGGGTGAAGAACTGAAGCTGATCGATACCAAGGCCTGGAAACCTCTGTGGGTTATCGAATTCCCCCTGCTCGACTATTCGCCGGAGGAGAAGCGATACATTTTCATGCACAATCCCTTTGCCGCGCCGATGGACGAGGATGTGGCGTTCCTGGAATCGGACCCGCTCAAAGTCCGGGCGAAGGCCTATGACATGGTGTTGAACGGAAGTGAAATCGGCGGCGGGAGTATCCGGAACCATCGGAGCGATATCCAGCTGCGCATCCTCGACCTGCTCGGGATCAACAAGGAGCAGGCCCAGGCGAAGTTCGGGTTCTTGCTCGATGCGCTCGACTACGGGGCGCCTCCGCACGGCGGAATCGCGTTCGGCCTCGACCGGCTGATCATGTTATTGGGAGAGGCGGGCTCGATCCGCGACGTGATCGCGTTCCCCAAAACGCAACGGGCACAGTGCCCGTTGACCGACGCGCCCTCTGCCGCCAGTGCCGATCAGTTGAAGGAGTTGCGGATCAAGCTCGATCTCGTCGAGTAGCATGATGTTGAAAAAGTCCGCCAGCGTTATTGGGAGATTGAGGCTGAGGCTAAGGTTGAGCAAATAAGAACCTGTTCGACACGTAACCTTAACCGCGACCTAAGCCTTCTTCATTCGCTGCGGCCGCGCTTGGGAAAGGGCGCGTCTCGGCGCACCAGGGTTGGGCGGGTGAGAAGGTTGGTCTTTTTGAACATCCTGCGATAGGGAGACTCCGCTTCATGGCAGGCAATACGTTCGGTCGAATCTTTACGGTGACGTCGTTCGGCGAAAGCCACGGTCCTGCAATCGGCTGTGTCGTGGATGGCTGTCCTCCCGGTCTGGCCCTCTCTGCCGGTGACATCCAGCAAGATCTCGATCGGCGCAAGCCGGGCACGTCGCGTCACGTCACGCAGCGGCAGGAATCAGATACAGTCGAAATCCTCTCCGGTGTCTTTGAGGGCAAGACCACCGGCACTCCCATTGCGCTGCTCATTCGAAACGAAGATGCCCGCAGCAGGGATTACGGTAATTTGATCGATACCTTCCGTCCCGGTCACGCAGACTATACCTATTGGCAGAAGTACGGAATTCGAGACCATCGAGGCGGGGGAAGAGCCTCTGCGCGTGAAACGGCGGTGCGAGTCGCGGCCGCAGCGATTGCGAGAAAATGGCTCAGGGAGCAGTATGGTGTCGTGATTCGCGGGTATCTGAGCCGGCTCGGCCCCATTGAAGTGCCGTTCCAAAGTTGGGAGGCTATCGGAGGGAATCCCTTCTTCTCCGCTGGTGCCGACATCGTACCGAAGCTCGAATCCTTCATGGATGAGTTGCGTAAGTCCGGCGATTCGGTCGGCGCAAGGATCACCACGGTGGCCGAGTCTGTACCGGTCGGGTGGGGGGCGCCGGTCTATGCGAAGCTGGATGGTGATCTAGCCGGCGCGATGATGAGCGTCAATGCCGTGAAGGCCGTCGAGATCGGTTCCGGGTTCAGTTCCGTCACACAACGTGGCTCCGAACATGGCGACGAGCTGACGCCGGAAGGCTTTGTGACCAATCATGCCGGTGGTATTCTCGGTGGCATTTCAACCGGCCAGGATATCGTCGTCACAATCGGAATTAAGCCGACCTCAAGTATCCGTGTGGCCCGCCGTTCAATTGATAAGCAGGGCAACGCCGTGACAGTCGAGACCAATGGCCGCCACGATCCCTGCGTCGGTATTCGAGCCACGCCGATCGCCGAAGCCATGATGGCGCTAGTGCTCATGGACCATGCGCTATTGCATCGCGCGCAGAACGCAGATGTCTCGACGAAAACTCCGAAGATTGCCGGTTCAGTGAAACGAACGACCTCAGCCGGCAAAAAGAAATCCTCCACGAAGATCGATCCCGATCCCGCCGAAGCGTAGCTTCTGTGTGAACAAAGACTCCGGTTTCCCAGGCGAACACCTCTGGACGATCTGGCGGGGGGTATTATGCCTGTAATTATGGGGCTGGGGCTGAGAGGGTCTTGCAGAAGAGATCGACCGTCTTCTGGAACAGAAACAGTGCCGTGTCTTGCGGGGAGGCGGCAAGGGCAGCTCGAGCGGAGGATTGAATCGCGTCGGCGGACAGGCGATAGTGCCGGGCCACCAGCAAGGCATCGTCCAGATCGAGGTCGGTTCCACGTCGCAGCTTTGCAATCACAAAATCAATCGGCGCCAGAACGCGTACCCGCAGGTTTGCCTGATTGATGAGGTCCGTGGCGCGGTCACGATAGCCCGGTGGCATCGCGACCACCGACCATCCTGAGAAATTCTGCGTCAAGTCGGCCGGGACCTGATGCGCCGTCAGATAATCCAACAGCGGCGCGATCGGGCCGTCCATCTCCGCATCGACATCACGAGTCGCACGATCAGAAACTCCGTATGCGTGCAGCGTCAAGGCGCCGACCAGAAGGAGGTCAACGGAGGTGCCGGTCTCATCCACAAATTGAGTCAGGAGTTCGAGGAGGTGTTTAGCGGTGAGCGTAGGCAAAGTAGACCGCCTCGGCGAACAGACGATAGTCCCTAAAGTCGATCGGGCCTGAGTTGACCGGCAATGGCGCCCGCTCGAAGAGCGAACTGAGAACGCGACGATACTGCGTATACCACCGGCAAGCCGTCTGATAGGCCTGCTGCATTGCCGGATCGGATCGCCAAGGCGCAAGATCGAGCTGATCGTTTATGAGGATTTCCAGCCAGAGCACACGTTGCCCTTGCACAGTGCGGAGGGCCTCGCTAATCGAATCTGTGCCCAGATACGCCGGGAGTAGTTTGAGTGGCGCTGTCGAGTGTTCGGAAATCGGTTCTGACATGGGACCAGTGTAGCACAGCCTGGGTGGGAGGAGAACCGCCACAGGAACAGCATCAGGCACCATCTGTCGTGGGGTCAGACACCCTTCCGGTACCGTCGCGGTGGTGTCTGACCCCGTCTGGACTCTCCCTCATATTGCTGGTATTCCACGTCGCGCGGAAGCATCTCAGTCTTCCCTCCTGTCCCGATAAATTAATTTTCCTCTACCAGCCCAAAATCGATTGACAGTCAGCCGAGCGCTTTGTATATTCGGGACCCGAACAATCGAAGGTGAGTGCCAAATCGATGCTCAGGATTGGAACGGGGTCAGGCACCATTTGTCGTGGGGTCAGACACCCTTCCGGTACCGTCGCGGCGGTGTCTGACCCCATACGGTTTCCGATTCAACAAGTGCTGATCAGTATGCGCGGTGTGCGGCAGCCAAAAGCGAAAGTCTAAGGGTGAGAAGAGTGTCGGATGGGAACTGTGCAAGGGCGCAATCAAATCCACATCCTGACGATGACTCATTCAAAGGAGCCTGACATGGGAGTTCGTACCACGCCGAGCGCAGCGTATCGATGGATTGGACGAATGGTCTGGGGATTTTTCGGTTGTGGGTGGTTTTGGGCGGCACTGCTGTTCGCCGCACCAGTCGATGAGGTCATTCCCATTGGATCGATTACCGTGAATCCGATGGCGAACAACCGCCGTGCCGTAATTCTCCAAGGCAAGACGAAAACCGTGACGACCTATAACGGACTGGACAGCTTCGGGCGAGCGATCTGTGGGCAAGGGTTCATTCTGGAGGATGACACGGGATCGCTTGACGTCCTCTACCTGGTCCGTTGTCAGGCGAATGATCCTCCTGCGTTGCTCGGTGAAGGTGAGCGGGTGGTCGTTCACGCGACCATCGATGTGGCATCGGACAACGTCAAGGACACGGAAGGAAAAGAATTGCTGTTTAAAGCCATGGCCACCAAGATCGTCCGGGGAAAATAACTCGCTCAGAGGAGCTCAAGTCATCAGGTGAAGAGGACAACACCCTAGCCACCTGTATGGTTTTCCTCATTGTGTATCTGACCTCCAGCACGCGCCAATTGAAAACCCCAAGTGCGTACTCGTCTAACAGCATGATTTTTAGGCTCCTGATAATCTGCGCCCGTTCGGCATGAGAGTTGCGTATGTACTTGTACGTACAGGCAGGCAGGGTGAAGGATAGATACCTGTGCCAGACATTGTTCAGTTGCCGGAGGATGTCTAGTTAGGCTGCCTTGATCTCGTGCGGGCCGTCAAGGTGTTACGGACAAGCAGTGCCACCCAGCCTGGTTCAGCATGGGGGAAAATCTGACAAGAGGGTACAGGTCTGGCTCTTCTGAAGCGTGCTGGACCTGTTCCCGTAAGCCCGGGAGAGCAAGATGACACGACGGTGGATCGTGCTGATAGCGGTGCTCGGACTGATGCCGATACTTCTGGCCATGCGGCCGGTGGACGAAGTGCTGCTTAAGGCAGCGTTCACAGGGGACCTTGGTGAGGTGAACACACAAATCAAGAAAGAGGCTGACGTCAATGCGGCTAATCCAGTCGGCTTCACCCCGCTCCTGGTCGCAGCCAAAAAGGGGCATCGGGAGATTGTAGCGCTGTTGTTGGACCATGGTGCGGAGGTGACGCAGGCGACGATAGATGGTGAAAGCCCACTCTACGTCGCAGCCGAGCAGGGGCATCGGGAGATCGCGTCGCTGTTGCTGGACCACGGTGCGGAGGTCACACAGGCGACGACGAAGGGGACGACCCCGCTCATCGTCGCAGCCGAGCAGGGGCATCGGAAGATCGTATCGCTATTGCTGGACCATGGTGCAGAGGTCACACAGGCGACGACGGACGGTGCGACCCCGCTCCACATGGCGGCGCAACAGGGGCATCGGAACATTGTGGCGCTGCTGCTGGCTCACGGCGGGGGCGTGGAGCAGACGAAAACGGACGGCGTGACCCCGCTTTTCATCGCGACCCAGAATGGGCATCGAGAAACCGTGGAGCTGTTGCTGGCCAATGGCGCAGACGTGGAGCAGGCGAGGAAGAACGACGGCACGACCCCGCTTTTCATCGCGGCTCAGAACGGGCATCGGGGAACCGTAGGACTGTTGTTGGCCAACGGCGCCAACATAAAGCAGACGAGGATGGATGGCGTGACCCCGCTTTTCATCGCGGCCGAAAATGGGCACCGGGATATTGTCACGCTGTTGTTGGACCACGGTGCGGATGTGACGCAGGCGACGACGAATAACCGTATGACCGCCATGCATGTCGCTGCATTGCATGGACATCGAGAGATCGTGGCGTTACTGCTTAACCACGGAGCGGACAAATCGGTCAAGGCCACAACAGGACACCGACCGGTGGATTTTGCGCGCCAGCAAGGCCACAGCGCGCTGGTGCCGTTGCTGGAGCCGTGAGCGCACTGACACTGTTTCGACTTCAGAAGGGGAGCTTGTCCTACAGCGGCTCCATGTACTACGTAATGCAACCGAGAGTGCGAAGAATCTCATGAAATAATTATTGACAGGGGCCAAACGTCTCGATATATTCGCTTTCCTTCCTATCAGAAAAACGGGAAATTCATGTATTTCCTCCTCGCACGCGCTCGTATCGAAAACACACCAGCCCCCTCGCCTGTCACACAAGGAGCCGACCAGCATGAGTGATGCAACAGACCAGACCATTTCGTTGAATGTGCGTTTGAAACCCAGCGAGTCGTCGGCCCATCCGCGTGCAACGAACTACACGAACGTCGGGGTGGCGCAGGGGATTGCCTATGTCGATTTCGGCTTCATCGAGCCCACCGCCCTTGCGGCCATCGCCAAGACCGCGAAGGATGGCCAAGCGACGCCCAAAGGATTGGACGGTGCGCTCGTCACCCGCGTGGCCATGAGTGTGGATGTGCTCGCGCGATTGCATCAGCAGATTCAGCAAGTATTGGTCGGCCTGCGTGACGCGCGGCAGCCGAAGCCGAGAGCCTCAGCATGAGCAGGGGGTACGAAGAAAGAACGGGGAATAAAAGGGAGCGCGGCATGAATAATCGACATATGTGGTTGCGGTTATGCATGACCAGTTGCCTGGTCCTGACCTTGGGGGTGACCATGAACGCGGACGCAGGTTTATTCGGTTTTGGTGATCCAAGCTGGAAAGAAGAGGTGCTGTTGCACGATGGCAGCAAGATGGTTGTCGAGCGTTCACAAAGTTATGGGGGGCGGCATGAGATCGGACAATCATCGCCGATAAAAGAACAAACCATTACGTTTACCCTGCCCAATACCAGCACGACCATTGAGTTTAAGAGCGAATATGGCGAAGACATCGGGCGTGCCAACTTCGAACTGCTGGCATTGCATATTCTCAACGGTACCCCGTACATCGTGACCGCGCCAAATTTATGCCCGTCGTACATCAAATGGGGGCGACCGAATCCGCCGTACGTGTTCTTCCAATACGAGAGCAAGGCATGGAAACGCATCACGTTGGAAGAACTCCCGACAGAGTTCAAGGACATCAATTTAGTCGTCAACTCCAAAGGCAAGGAAAAAATCCTCACGACGCAGTCCATCGTCACCGCGGAACTTGTCAAGAAACTGAACGGTGAGTTGGAACAACCCGAATACAAAACCATCCTGCGGGAGATGGTGAAGCAGGGCTTAGGGGCTACGGGCTGTCCAATTCCAACAACAGCGACTGGAAAACTCATCGCGCCCGAAGTAGACGGGAAGCTTCTCTACTATAACTGGTGGCCTCTAGCGCAGGAATGGCTCAAGAACACATATGGTAAAGGGAAATAACCTCTGTCCGTAGATTTCCTTTTCTCAAGGAGAAAAACCATGGCCACCACAGTTGAATATGCATTGATGGCAGGACGGGCGTATCAAATCACCCGTGGACTGACAAACCAATTTCCAACTCCGCAGGGATGGGCTGAGCTCGCACATGTTCCAAACAATCCAGCCTTTCCTCAGATTACAGGTGCAGCTGGCTTTGAAGCCGTTGCCTTCCGAAAAGGTACCGACATTGTCATCTCCTATGCCGGCACCTACGCGAAAGACATCGCGGGAGATATTTTCGCTGACATTGGACTCGCAACAGGCGTTGGATCAGCTCAACTCTTGCAAGCGGCCGAATACTATCTACAGGTGAAGGCCGACAATCCCAATGCGACGAGCATCACCTTCACTGGGCACAGTTTAGGCGGGGGGCTGGCCGCTCTGATGGGCGTGTTCTTCGGTCAACAGGCGGTGACGTTCGATCAAGCCCCGTTTGCCAGGTCAGCAAAACTGAATGTGCTCACTCCGGATATCGCAGCCAATCTCAAAGTGGACCTTCTGGCCAATGGCCACACCGAAGTTGAACTCTCCGGCCTGACCAATTTTTTACAACTGCGTGAAGCCAATGGCGACATTCCCAATTCCAACTTGGTGACCAACATCAATGTGCAAGGTGAACTTCTGTCCGGTGTACCCTATAACATCCCCGACCGCATCGGCACCACTCTTTTCGATATCAACAACAGCGCGTCTGGCGTTTCGGGCGACGACCTGCATGCGCAGTCCCTGCTCACCGCGTTCCTGCAAAGCAATGAGACTGCTGTGATAGGCGAGAGGCTGAACGAGGTGACGGGCGAATTCACTGACTTGCTGAAGATGCTGTTTGATAAAAACTTGTTTGCAAATGACACAGACACGAATCAGAGGAATTTCCTCGACCATCTCGTCCGTCATCAAGTAGGTGTGCAAGGCTTATTTGCTGCCGATGCGATGGTGACCCGCTTCACCTCTGACCTGTGGAAACTCGCGCAGGACGGCGGGCTGACTATGAGCGAGGGCACTAGCTTCTTCGGTAATAATCTGAACAACGTCAGCAACACCTTGATCGCCTTCGACATGCAGAAGTATTACGACGAGCACCTCGCCGCCGGTGCCACGCCCACCGAACTCTTCACTGATTTGACTACTGCGGGGCTCGGCAGCAACGGCATTCACTTCGACACGGAGGCGGTCGTCGGTGCAGGTAATCCAATTACTGGCGCCAAGGGTTACAGCCTGTATTTTCAGGACTACCTCAACACAGATGCGTTTTCTGGCACTGAGAGCCAGCTGATGGAATTGCTGCTGCCGTCAATGCGCGACTGGTATGTGCAGGCGGGAACGAGTGGCATGAATGCCACCGTCATCGATAACCGAAGCGCGTTCATGCTGGGCGGTGCTGGCGCCGATACCCTCACCGGCGGCACTCGGGCCGATCTGCTGGTGGGCAATGCTGGGGCTGACACACTGGATGGTGGCGCAGGCGCCGACACCATGATCGGGGGATCGGGCGATGACACGTATAATGTGGACAATGTCGGCGATCAGGTCATCGAAGGTTTGAACAATGGCATCGATACGGTCCAAAGCTCCGTGACCTTCACATTCTCACCGGGGGACAATCTCGAACACCTGACACTCACGGGGACCAACAACATTAAGGGCATCGGAAACGATCTCAATAACGACCTCACCGGCAACAGCGGCGTGAATCGGTTAGAGGGCCGGGGCGGCACGGATCATCTGATCGGCAACGGTGGCACCGACATTCTGGTTGGCGGCACGGGCGATGATCGCCTCGAAGGGGGCGCAGGGTTCGACACCTATGTCTGGAACACGGGCGACGGCAACGAGACAATCATGGACTCGGATGGAATCGGCGCCGTGACGTTCAATGCCAGGCTGCTTAGTGGCGGGCTCCGCACAACCACTGACCCACAGGATACGTGGCATAGCGCCGATGGTGCCATCACCTATGTGAAGCAAGGGGCCGATCTGAGTATCAATGGCACGGTGACGATCGAAGCGTTTGACTTTGCCGCCGGAGATGTGGGGATCCGGCTCACGACCGCCCCCGACACGACGCAACCAGCCCTGCCCACGATCGACTTTACCAATGGCCAGCCGACGATCACGTGGGAGGGCGACGACAGCAACAATACGCCTCTATTCGAGGTGGGGGCCAACCACATCGCCTACGGACGGGGTGGGTTTGATCAAATCAGCTTCATTACCTATCCCGAGTTCTACAACCATCAGGTCTTTGGGGGACTGGGAAATGACACGGTTGATGGGGGCGCCGGACGAGACCGCCTCTATGGAGAAGGCGATCTGGATGTGCTTCGGGGCTGGTTGGGCGACGATCTGCTCGATGGCGGGGACGGCGACGATGAACTGCAAGGTGGAACCGGCAACGACCAGATTTTTGGTGGAACAGGCAACGATGCCATCATTGCGAATAATCCGTTTAATCCGCTCCAGAGCGGGAGTGACAACGACTATGTCGATGGAGGATTGGGGGCCGATTTCATTGCTGGGGGTCAGGGGAATGATGTGCTGCTCGGCGGTGCGGGCGATGATACTATTTCTGGCGAAGGGGTCGTGGTGTCTGGCCGGCTGGATCGCCAAACGGGCAATGATTACCTTGACGGAGGGGCCGGCAATGACGGCCTGACCGGGGGGGCTGGGAATGACATTGTGCTGGGCGGGACTGGCGATGATCTCTTGAACGGGGACAATGAGATTTCGCTGCCAGAAAATCCTAGTACCCCTCCCGAGTGGGATCCGCTCGTGGATGGGCAAGATTATCTGGATGGCGGGGACGGGAACGATGTGCTGCACGGCGGGGGCTATGACGATATTTTGATCGGTGGACTGGGCAATGATCGACTGTGGGGAGACGGGTTTGGCTACGGGTCCGAACCGGGTGACGACTGGCTTGATGGGGGTGCTGATCACGATGAACTTTACGGAGGGGCTGGTGCGGACACCCTGCTTGGTGGAGGAGGAGACGATCTCCTGGTGGGTGATTTCTCAACTGATCCCGGAGTAGACGATATTCTCGATGGCGGGGCCGGCATGGATGAACTGCAAGGGAGTGGCGGGAATGATCATCTCTTTGGCGGGACCGAGGCGGATCTCCTCTTCGGCGAGGCTGGAGAAGATGTGTTAGACGGGGGACAAGGCGCGGATGAACTCCAGGGTGGGGATGGCAACGATGTGTTGATTGGCGGAACGGAGGACGACCGGTTGTTCGGCGATGCGGGCTCCGACAATTTGGATGGCGAGGCCGGTGCTGACTTGCTGGTCGGGGACGCGGGCGACGACACCTTGTTCGGCGGGGAGGGGAACGATCAGCTCGAGGGGGGCGTGGGCGCCGATCTCCTGGCGGGCGAGGACGGGAACGATGTGCTGATTGGGGGGGCGGACGCGGATTTTCTCTTTGGCGGCGATAGCAACGATAATCTGCAGGGCGGCGCGGGAGATGACGTACTGACCGGCGGCGCCGGTGTGGATAGTTTGGATGGCGGGGCCGGTAGCGATACCTATGTGTTCAACCTGGGCGATGGGGTCGAAACGATCGTCGATACGGCGGGAGAAGCTAACAAGTTGGTGTTTGGCGCGGGGATTCTTGCTGACGATATCAGCGTCGGCATCGGCTCGCTTGTCTTGCGCGTAGGGTTCACCGGGGATGCGATTATTATTCAAGGGTTCGATCCGGCGCATCCCACGGTGCCGGTCGGGATCGAGACATTTGAGTTTGCCGATGGGACCACGCTGACTCAAGCGGACCTCGTCGCGCGGGGATACGATCTGGTGGGGACAGCCGGTAACGATAGTTTGAACGGAGGCGAGATCTACCGAGAGATCTATGGTCTCGATGGCAACGACGTTCTGTCAGGTGGAGCGATCGACAATGTGCTTAATGGCGGGAGCGGCCATGACGTCTTGTTTGGGGAAGGCGGGATTGATCAGCTTTTGGGTGGGACTGGTGATGACTTCATGCGCGGGGGTGACGGCAACGATGTGTTGAACGGCGAGGCTGGGAACGACAGTCTTGAAGGGGAGACGGGGGATGACGTGCTGGTCGGTGGAGCCGGTGACGATCAGCTGTTGGGTGGCACGGGGGATGATACCTATCGCTTCAATTTCGGTGACGGGCTCGACAGTATCAGTGATTCAATTGATGTGGGGGAACCCAATCGCGTGCTGTTCGGTCCTGGCATCACCTCGTCGTCCGTGACATTGACGACCAACTTTGGTCAGGTGCTCGTGCGCCCCGACACGGCATTCGAAGGTGTGACAATCGGTGCCAATGGCAGTGATGCACTGGGATTCCATGCGGTCGATCTCTTTCAGTTTGAAGATGGTACGAGCTTGACGTATGCCGACCTGGTCGCGCGCGGGTTCGATATCGACGGCACCGACTTCGACGATGTGCTCTTCGGCACCAATGTGATCGACCGGTTCCGCGGCGGACTCGGCAACGACCGCATGGAGGGCGGCGAGGGGAACGATTCCTATGTCTTCAACATCGGAGACGGTGTCGATACGATTGTAGATGCCGTTGCGCCAGGAGCTGACAATGACATCATCTTCGGCCCAGGCATTGTGTCGTCCGATCTTCGTCTCGATCTGGCTTCCGATCAGTCAGACGCTGAGATCAGTGACTTGTTGATCCGTGTCGGCGTAAACGGCGACGCCGTGCAGCTCGATACGTTCGATCGCGACGTTGTGTTGGATCTTCGCACCGTCGAGACGTTTCGTTTCGATGACGGCAGCGTGCTGACCTACGAGCAACTGCTCGCGCGAGGGTTTGACCTTACCGGCACCGCCGGCGACGACCAGATAGAGGGAACGAACGTGGTCGATCGGATTATTTCCGGTGATGGCGCCGATGTGTTGCAGAGTGGGTTAGGCGACGATACCCTCGATGGTGGAACCGGGAATGACCAGCTGAGTGGCGGTCAGGGCAACGACTCCTATCTGTTCGGTCCAGGGTCCGGTCAGGATACGATTGTCGAGTTTCAGGGAAGCTTGGACAGGATCAGCATGGCGGCCGGTGTGGCCCCCTCGGATGTGGTGGTCACACGGAATAACAACGACCTCGTCTTGAGCCTGAATGGTGGGACGGATCGGCTCACCGTGTCGTTCTATTTCTTGGCCAGTCCGTTGCAAATCGAACAGGTGATCTTCGCCGATGGCACGGTCTGGGACCACGCCTTCATTGAGAATCTCACGAGACCCACGATCAATGGAACCGGCGGGAATGACGTGCTGGTCGGAACAGGCGCTGCTGACCAGTTGTTGGGGCTGGCGGGGAACGATCAGCTCAGTGGTTTGGCAGGCAACGATGTGCTTGATGGTGGAACCGGAGCCGATCAACTCGCGGGCGGCCCAGGGAACGACACCTATGTGGTCGATGACGCGGGCGACGTTGTAACCGAACTTGTCAACGAAGGTACGGATCTTGTGCAGTCAGCAGTCAGCTATCAGCTGTCAGCGAATGTGGAGCATCTCACTTTGACTGGCGGCGGGCTTATCAATGGCACGGGCAACTCCCTCGATAACGTTCTGACAGGGAACAGCGCCGTCAACGTGCTGACCGGCGGAGCAGGCAACGACACCTATGTGGTCGGCGCGGGAGATGCGATTGTAGAGTTGGCCGGAGAGGGTACTGACACGATTCAGACCGGCAGCAACGCGACGCTGGGCGCCAATCTTGAAAACCTGACGCTGACCGGCAGTGCCGCGCTGACCGGAACAGGAAATGCCTTGGACAATGTCCTGCAAGCGGAGGGATCAGTCAGCATCTTGGCCGGCGGCGATGGCAACGACACCTATCTGATCGGGCCGAATGGCGACGACGACATGCTCGTTGAAACGGCCACCGGGGGGATCGATACCGTGATCGCTGCGCACGACTATCGGTTGCCGGGTCATATTGAAAATCTCACAGTGCTCGATCCTCGAGTGCCCGACTTTGAGACCTTCTCGCTCATTCCTTATGGGTCGCCAGGGATATTTGTGAGCGGATATGGGAACGATCTGGATAATACGCTCGCCGGCGGGCGAGCGAATAATGCTCTAGATGGTGGTCTGGGCGCCGATACATTGATTGGTGGGGCCGGCGATGACACATACGTCGTAGACGACGTCGGTGACATCGTGGTTGAGCGGGCCAACGAAGGCATCGATACGGTCCAGTCTTCGACGAGTCATGTCTTATCAGCCAACGTGGAAAGTCTCACGCTGGTTGGGACTGGAACCATTGATGGAACCGGCAATGGCATGAACAACACCCTACTCGGGAACGCGGCGGCAAATGTGTTGGATGGTGGAGTAGGGAACGACATTCTCAATGGCGAAGAAGGGGCTGACACCTTCGTATTTGGTCTAGGCTCCGGTCAGGATGTCGTGGCCGACACGACTCAAACGGGCGCAGTGGACACCGTGCAGATTAAGACCGGTTTGACACCAAGCGATCTCGCCGTGTTCCACCGTGGGGAAGATTTGGTGTTGAACATTGCTGGGACGACAGACGAGCTGGCCTTGGCCAACTTTTATGGTCCGTCGGAATGGGGCTTCAAACAAGTTCGCTTCGTCGATGGCACGCTGTGGGATGCGGCCGAATTGCGCGCGCGGGCAGTAGTCGCGGGAGGCACGACCAACGGAAGCACAGGCAATGACAACCTTATCGGTGGGGTGGGAAATGACACGTTGGTGGGTAACGCGGGCAACGATACGTTAGCGGGCGGGCTCGGAGATGATGTCATCTACGGCGACGCCATTTCCCAATCGCCGTTTGTCCCGCCTGTGATCGGAAACGATCAGTTGACCGGTGGATCTGGAAATGACGTATTGCGAGATTTTCAAGGGACCAATGTGTTCGACGGTGGGGCAGGAAACGACTCGCTGTTGCTCGGCGCCGGCCAGGACACGGTGTTATTTGGCCGTGGATCAGGCACCGATTTTGTCACCCTTGACAATAATGGCAGTGATATCGACGTCATTCAAATTGCCGCAGATCTCTCTCCTGCCGATGTCGTGATCAGCCGCCACTATCCGGATTATCAATTGATCGACCTTTATGTGTTCAGTACCGGAGACAAGTTGACGTTGTCCCTTTCGACGAATTACCCATCGGTGGGGCTCGAAACGACTCAGGCTGTCGTCCGATTCACAGACGGGACTCAGTGGAATCTTGCATGGTCGCCGTCCAACTTGAGTTTTGCCACGGGTACGATCCTGAATGATGTGATAAGCGGTTTCCCCGGCGACATTTTCAGAGGGCTTGCAGGCGACGATACCTATCTTGTGGATTCTGCGAGTGAGTCGGTCGTCGAAGCGGCTGGGGAGGGGATCGATACCGTCGAAAGCTTGGTGGATTATTCGTTGGGCGCCCACGTCGAAAATTTGATTCTCGCTCAGAGCGCCAGCTCTGTGATCCCAAGTCCTGTGCATGGAACCGGCAATGAGTTGGACAATCTCATCGTTGGGAATACCAGAAATAACATTCTCGATGGAGGTGACGGGAACGATGTGTTGGTGGGTGGAGTCTTTCGATCCGCGGAAGAGTTTTTCGTCTTTCGGACCGGCAGCGACATCTTGATCGGCGGGGCGGGCGATGATGTGCTCATGGCGGATGGAGGAAACGTCGTCTTCGCCGTGGGCGGCGTTGAAGGACAGTGGCTGTTCTTAGGTGGTGGCTCGGAATTCCGTGAGAATGTCCCGCGGCGAGCCGACGATCTCTTCATCGGAGGCAGTGGCAACGACACCTACATACTCCATAGCCAACAACAAACCGTGGCGGAGTTTGCTGGGGAAGGCACAGATACGGTGCAGAGCACAGTGAACTATGTGTTAGGAGAGCATGTGGAGAACCTCACTCTTCAAGAAAACCCGGTGTTTTATCTGCCTGGGCCTGTTGTCGGAACGGGGAATGAGTTGAACAATGTGCTCATTGGCAACAGTGAAGACAATGTGCTGAGTGGAATGAATGGGGACGACACGCTCTGGGGTGGCAGCGGAATCAACAGGGACTCTCAAGTGATTCGATCCGGCGACGATGTGCTGCGTGGTGGCGCTGGTCACGACACCTATCTCTTCAAGATCGGCGACGGCATCGATACGATCGAGGATGTCGCGGTGATCAGCGAAGGCAACCGGATTCAGTTCGGGGTAGGCATTGCCCAAAGTGATCTGACCTTCACCCAGGACCAAGCTGCCCGTACCCTGACCATTCAGGTCGGCAGTAGCGGAACTGACCAGCTCGTGCTCACGAACTTCGATCCGACCGGGGCGAACGGCTCGCTGGTCGTCGAGACCCTAGCCTTTGCCGATGGGAGTACGGCGAGTTTGGCGGCACTGCTGGGCGGTCCAGTCAATCATGCCCCGACGGTGGCGAACGCGCTCGCGGATCAAACGGTCCCAGAAGTCGCGCCGTTCAGTATTGTCGTCCCGGCCAATGCCTTCGCCGATCAAGATGCGGGCGATGTGCTGACTTATAGTGCAACCTTGGCGAACGGCACCGCGCTGCCGGCATGGCTGACGTTCGATGCCGCCACGCGCACGTTCAGCGGGACCCCGGACGATGCGCAGGTGGGCAATCTCGATGTGCGTGTGACGGCCACGGATACCGGCAATCTTGCCGTGTCAGATCAGTTCACCCTGACCGTGACCAATGTGAACGAGGCGCCGACGGTCGCGGTTCCGGTTGCCGATCAGCAGGCGACCTCCGGGACGGCGTTTCAGTTCGTCATGGCGGCTGAGACGTTTGCGGACGTCGATGCCGGTGACGTACTGACGTACAACGCCGTACTGGCCGATGGGAGCGCACTTCCATCCTGGCTGAGTTTTGACGCCACGACGCGCACGTTCAGCGGGACGCCGGGCACCGGTGACGCCGGCACCATCGACGTGCGTGTCACCGCGACCGACACCGGCGCGCTCAGCGCGTCGGATGTCTTTGCCCTGACGGTGAGCAGTCAGGATCAGGTCCTGACCGGGACTGCTGGCAACGATGTGCTTGCGGGCGGGGTCGGCAACGATCAACTGTTCGGACTGGCCGGCAGCGATACCCTGACCGGTGGAGCCAGAAACGACCTGCTCGACGGCGGCACCGGGACCGATACGATGACCGGTGGCAGCGGCGACGATACCTACGTTGTCGATGCGACCGGCGATGGCGTGACCGAATTGGCCAACGAAGGCACAGATACGGTGCAGACTAATCTGCTGCTCTATACGCTGGGCGCCAATCTCGAGAACCTGACTCTGACGGGGACCGGGCCGAGCGCGGGCATCGGCAATGCGTTATCCAATGTGCTGACGGGTAACAGCGGGGCCAACCTGCTCGACGGCAAGGCCGGGGCCGATCAGATGAGTGGTGGGGCGGGGGACGATCTGTATCTGGTGGACAATCCCGGCGATACGGTGATCGAACAAACCGGCGAGGGGACGCTCGATTCGGTCACCAGTTCGGTCAGCTACACCCTCAGTCCGAATGTCGAGAATCTTGTGTTGACGGGGTCAGCTGCCATTAACGGCACCGGAAATGATCAGGATAATGTGCTCACCGGTAACAGCGCGGCGAATGTCCTGACGGGCGGAGCCGGCAATGATACCTATGTCGTTGGGAGCAGCGACACGGTGGTGGAAGGGGCTGGGGAAGGCACAGACGCGGTGATCAGTACCGTCACGCACAGCCTCGGCGCTAACGTGGAGAATCTGACCCTCCTGGGGTTGAGTAGCGCAAGTGCCACGGGTAACGTATTGGATAATGTGCTGAACGGCCTCCTCAACTTGGGCGGTAATACCCTGACCGGGGGAGCCGGCAATGACACCTATATTATTGGAGCCGGCGACGCAGTGGTCGAAGTGGCCAATGGAGGTATCGATACGGTCCAAAGCCTGCTCACTCATTCCTTGGGTGCGAACGTGGAGCATCTGACGTTGGCCGGTCTCGGCGCCGTCAACGGCACCGGCAACAGTCTGAACAATACGATCACCGGCAACAGCGCCAACAATGTGCTGAGCGGCGCCGGAGGAGACGATCAGCTCCGTGGCGGGTTGGGCAACGATACAGTCAACGGCGGCAGCGGGAACGATACGTTCCTGTTTGGCCGAGGCGACGGACAGGATCTGGTCCAGGACAACAGTGGGACAGCCGACAAGCTGCTCTATGATACCGGCATCAATCCGCTGGATCTGGTCATCAGCCGGCAGGCGAACAATCTGCGACTGGCGATCCACGACTCGACAGATGTTGTAACGGTGCAGAACTGGTACGTCGGCACGACGAATCGGACCGAGACCATTCAAGCCGGCAATGGGCAGACCTTGCTCAGTACGCAGGTCGATCAGTTGATTCAGGCGATGGCGGCCTTCTCTGCGCAATCGGGCCTCACGTGGGATCAAGCCATCGATCAACAGCCGCAAGATGTGCAGACGGTACTGGCAGGGAGCTGGCAGTAATTTGGAAGATCGTAAGGCGTCAGGGGTGAGGGGTTAGGTGTGAAACGGAAGATGCGAAACGTCAGGCGTGAGAGGAAGGGCGTGAAGCAAACGAAGGTCACACGACACATGAAGAGGGCGACGCGGCTCGCTGAAACCTCAAAGAAGGTCCGCAAGGAGAGCCTGCGAGTCAATCGCGAATTTGCTGCTATCGAGTATGCGGGAGGGGAGGATGGGGTCAGGCACCATTTGTCGGAACGACCCGCAGGGCGCTTCGCGCAAATGGTGCCTGACCCCACGTGCACTGAGATAATGCGATGCAGGCCGACATAGCGAGGCTTCCTCCTTCTCCTTCTGATTCAGCACCGCCATCTGCTGCCGCGGGAGTTACGGATACGGGCCTGATCTGCCTGTTGATCCTGGCCCGGTTCTACGACCTGCCGGCGGACGGCTCGCAGCTGCGCCATCAGTTTGCGCAATCCAACCAGCTGATCTCAGACACCGAACTTCTCCGCGCTGCCAAACACATCGGTCTCAAAGCCGGTGTGCTGAAGAGCCGGTGGGCCAAGCTGCCTGGGACGCCCTTTCCGGCGATCGCCAAGCGCACTGATGGGCGCTATGTCGTCTTGGCGAAAATCGAAGGTGACAAGGCGCTGGTCCAGGATCCGGTGGAAGCTCGCCCGCTCGTGCTCTCTCGCGAACAGTTCGAATCGGCTTGGACGGGAGAGTTGCTGCTCTTTACCAAGAGGGCGAATCTACGTTTGCAAGACCTCAAGTTCGACTTCACCTGGTTTATCCCAGCACTCGTCAAGTACCGAAAGTTTTTGGGCGAGGTGCTGGTCGCGTCGTTCTTCTTGCAGCTCTTTGCGCTCCTGACACCGCTGTTCACCCAAGTCGTCATCGACAAGGTGCTGGTCCATAAGGGGTTCACCACGCTCTATGTGTTGGCGGTCGGCATGATCGCCCTGGCGCTCTTCGATGCGGTCTTGGGTGGGCTGCGGACCTATCTCTTCTCTCATACGACGAACCGGATCGATGTCGGGCTCGGTGCGCAGTTGTTCCGCCATGTCCTGGCGCTCCCGTTGGCCTACTTCGAGGCGCGCCGGGTGGGCGACACGGTGGCTCGGGTTCGTGAACTGGAGCATATCCGCCAATTCTTGACGAGCCATTCCGTGACGGTGGTGCTCGACCTGTTCTTTACCGTCGTCTTTCTCGCCGTCATGTGGTTCTACAGCCCCATCCTCACGCTGGTCGTGATGGGCTCGTTGCCGCTCTACGCTCTGTTATCTGTGGTTATCACACCGGCGATCCGAGCCAGGCTGAATGAAAAGTTCAATCGTGGCGCGGAGAACCAGTCGTTTTTGGTGGAGGCGGTCAGTGGAATTCAGACGGTAAAAGCTCTGGCGGTGGAGCCGCCCTTGTTACGGAAATGGGAGGAACAGCTGGCGGGGTATGTGAAGGCAAGCTTTCGCGCCGCCAATCTGATGAACGTGGCCGGCCAGACCGCGACATTCATTCAGAAGGTCACTACCGTTTCCGTACTCTGGCTGGGGGCCTATCGAGTGATCAATGGGGATCTGACGATCGGGCAACTGATTGCCTTTACGATGCTTTCGGCTCAAGTGACGGGTCCGTTGCTGCGCCTCGTGAATCTCTGGCAGGAGTTTCAACAAGTCGGCATCTCTGTGCAGCGGTTGGGGGATATCCTCAATACGCAGCCGGAGCCTACCTACAGTCCAACCAGGACCATGCTTCCCCAAGTCAACGGACAGATTGTGTTCGAGGACGTGACTTTTCGTTATCGGCCCAGTAGTTCGGAAGCGCTCCGCAAAGTATCGTTCGCTGTGTCGCCAGGCCAGGTGATCGGGCTTGTCGGTCGGTCAGGCTCCGGCAAAAGTACCATCGCTAAGTTGATTCAACGGCTCTATGTGCCGGAGCGGGGACGTATTCTGGTGGACGGGGTGGACCTTGCGCAGGTGGACCCGGCCTGGCTTCGCCGGCAGGTGGGCGTGGTGCTTCAGGAAAACTTTCTCTTCAACAGCTCCGTGCGCGACAACATTGCGCTGACCGATCCAGGTCTGGCGATGGAGCAGGTGATCCAGGCGGCCAAGCTGGCTGGCGCGCACGAATTCATCCTCGAGTTACCTGAAGGCTATGATACCCTGGTGGGCGAGCATGGCTGCTCGCTGTCCGGCGGGCAACGGCAGCGGATCGCGATTGCCCGAGCGTTGGTCGCAAATCCGCGTATTCTGATCTTCGATGAAGCGACAAGCGCGCTGGACTATGAATCCGAGGCGATCATCCAGCAAAACATGGCACAGATCAGCAGGGGGCGGACCGTATTTATCATCGCCCACCGACTCACCACAGTTCGGCCGGCGCATCGGATTTACGTGGTGGAAAAGGGCGAAATTGTCGAGCAGGGTTCTCACGAAGAGTTGCTGCGCGTGAAGGGGTTTTATGCGCGCTTGCAGTCCCATCAGGATGGCTATGCGGCAGTGAAGCGTGAAACGTGAAGCGTAAGGAGTGAGGGGTGAAGGGTTAGGAGTAGAGAGGCAGAGGAAGGGGTATGGCATTCGGCACATTCGCGCGGCATTGGATGGTATGGAAGGCAGCGTGGCAGGCCGAGGCGGAAAGGGGGTCAGGCACCTTGGGTGCAGGGTGCCTGACCCCCTCGTCCGCCCCGGAGTTCCTGCCTGCTGTGCTGGAAATTCAGCAGGCGCCGCCCTCGCCCATCGGGCGTGCAATCCTCTGGACCATCCTGGCGGTCTTCACCGCTGGAGTGTTGTGGGCGACATTCGGGCGGATCGATATTGTCGCCACGGCGCAGGGCAAGATCATTCCGAGCGGCTATTCAAAGGTCATTCAGCCCTATGAGGCGGGGGTGATCGCGGCGATTCATGTGCAGAATGGACAATCGGTTAAGCGCGGAGACGTGCTGATCGAGCTGGATCCAACGTTGAACCGGGCCGATCGCGATCGGGTTGCCAACGAATATCGGGCGGCGAAGGTTGACGCGGCGCGGCTCCGTGCGCTCATTGCCGGTAGCTCCGGCTTCGAATCTCCTACCGATGGAAATCCTGAGTACGTGAACTTGCAACGACAGGTCTTGAGAGATCAGCTGGCCGAATACCAGGCCCGGGCTGCCTCGGCACAACACCTGATTGACCAGCGCAAGGCGGGGATTGCGCAGACGCGTGAGAATATTCGCCGGTTGGAAGCGACGGTTCCTATAGAGACTGAGCGGGTAGAGACCTACAAAAAACTCCTCGACCAGCAGGCGGCGTCGAGGATGGATTTTTTGCAAGCTGAGGAGCAGCGGATCGACAAAACGCAGGAATTGGCGGGGCAGCGCAAGAAGCTCCTGCAAGATCAATCCGCGCTCGCGGAAACCCAAAAAAACTATCAGGTCCTTGTGTCCGAGTTCCAGCAATCCAAACAGATGGAGCTCTCGACGACGGAGACCAAGGTGGCGTCGCTGGCGCAGGAGGTGACGAAGGCTGGACAGAAGGCGGACTTTCAGCGGCTGGCAGCCCCGATTGATGGGGTCGTGCAGCAAGTGGCTGTCCATACAGTGGGCGGCGTCGTCACGCCGGCGCAGGCGCTGCTCATCGTGGTCCCGCAGGATCATCCGGTCGAAGTCGAAGCGCAGGTCGACAATAAAGATGTCGGATTCGTGAAGGCAGGGCAGGTGGTGGAGGTGAAAGTGGAAACGTTTACCTTCACCCTCTATGGGACCATACCAGGCAAGGTCCTGAGCATTTCAGACGATGCGGCCCCGATCGAAAAAGTCGGCTTGGTCTATCCAACGCGAGTGAGCATGGACCGGGCGACAATCCAGGTGGAGGGCAAGCAGGTGCCTCTCTCCCCAGGGATGGCGGTGACAGTGGAAATCAAAACCGGTAAACGGCGCGTCATTGAATATCTGCTGAGTCCGTTGCTGAAGTCGGTACAGGAAAGTCTGAGAGAGCGATAGCAGGTTGCCGGTCTGTCTTGTCTGTCCGGTCTATCTCGTTTGTTTAGTTGGTTCGGCTCGAAGAACGAAAGAAACCAAACGAACCAGACAGACCAGACAGACCAGACAGACTGGCTTCGCATCAGCTGCAGGCTATCGAGTGCCCTGTGCTAATACGCGTCTTTGGCACAGCGAAAGCCAGTCCCGCTTGGACGACTATCCATCGTGCCCCAGTCGCGGTCGCTCGTGCGGAGACTGATGGCAGGCTTGAGCCAGGAGCCGCCGCGCATCGCCTTGATCGCGCCGCGTAGAGGTCCTTGAGGGTCTGAGAGGGGAGCTTCTTTGTAGTAGTTCGGATTATACCAATCCTGTACCCATTCCGCGACGTTGCCTGCCATGTCGTGGAGGCCATAGGGGCTCACCGATTCGGGAAAGCTTCCAACCGGCATCGTGAGCACTTCTCCCTTTATGCCCTTCTCTCTTGAAATCTTCGCGCCTCCACCCTTAATCCAGAAACCATCCCAGTCGGCTCCGCTTTGGAAGTCAATGGTTCTTCCCGCCCAATAGCTGGCGCTGTTGGCCTTCGTGAAGTCCCATTCGTTTCCCCAGGGGTAGCGGCCATCGATACCGCGGGCAGCCTTTTCCCATTCCGCCTCGGTCGGCAGACGTTTGCCCAGCCAGGCGCAGTAGGCCACGGCATCTTCCCAACTGACATTGACGACCGGATGGGAGCCGATGCCGGAGATCGGTACATTGTTCTCCCACAATGTGGAGGCAGGGTTCGCGTTCGCCGGCGCGCGATGCCCGGTCGCCTGGACAAATCGCGCATAGGCATCGTTCGTGGCTTCGTAGCGGTCGATCCGAAAGGCTCCGGTGTAGACGAGACGTTGTGGCTGTTCGTCGGGAAGGCCGTCGCTGCCGGCCGGGCTCCCCATCAGGAATTCTCCTGCAGGAACCAGCGCCATGTCGTCCGGCAGAGGTGAGCTGAGAGCTGATGGCTGATCGCTGATGGCTAGAAAGAGGGACAAGAAAAGTGAGAGTGGTGCAGCGGTACCGAGCTGATTCACCTTGAAGATTTTTTTAAACCACAGGCTTTGGCAACTGCGTCGCGATAGGCCTGCCAGAGGGTCAGGCACTTCTTGAGGCAACGGAGTACTGCCTGTTGTTGGGTTTGTGTTGTGGCGTAATTCACCACCATGGTGTAGGCGTCGTGGCGATGGCCGGATTCGACCATCTGATGTGCGCGAATCAGATCCATGGAATCGGGGGACAGGCCGTGGTACTTCACCAGTGAATGACGTTGGACGATGGCTTCGATTTCCTCTCCGGTCTTGGGCTTGGAGGGGTCGGCGATTTCAGCGCGGTCCTTCACGCTGCCTTCCACGAAGACGGTGAGGGCCGCTGCTCCGATGACCCAGTCGCCGTTCTTCGAGGCGCGGTCCACCCAGGCGCGGTAACGTCGGCCGGCTGGGAGGAGGCGCACGTTCTCGAAGTCACGAGCAGGCAAACCAAGTCCTGCCATCATGGTCAGGAACAATTCCGGGTGCGACTTTCCCAACGAGAGACCGCCCGTGTCTTCTTCGTAGATGTTTTCGGCGAGCATGCGGCGAACAGGCGCAGGGGGATTCTGTCCGTAAATGTGAGCGAGGAAAACGGGGAAGTCACGTACGTACACGCCGTATTCTTGTTGAAAGTGTCGTGCAAGTTGATCGACAGTGACCGTCCCGTCAGCGAATGCCGGCCAAGCCCAGTGGTGCTTGCGGTCCATGATGCGCAAGAGTTCTTCTTGGAATCGGCTTTTCGTCATGCGGCGCATCATGTCTGTTGCCTTCCTGGTACGAGGCTCGTTACAATTCAAGGGCGTGGAGATCTGTCAATGAATCCTGTGACGGTTCAAAATCCAGAAGACATTTTGTCGATGCTAGCCGAAGTATCCCTGCGAGGGTCTGGCTTTGTGACGGATTGTCTCCTCGACTATGTGTTGGAAGAAGGCTTCACTGAGCCGATCTTTCTCAATGCCACCGGGGAAGACCCCGACGCCTATTTCAAAGGCCAGTCTCCTGCTTGGGCGGTGTATCAGGTCCGAGAATGGAAACGCGTATTGACCGTTTCAGGCGGTCCCGGTAAAGAGCGCCGTGTACAAATTACAGAAACGCCATAACTGATGGATGAGTCTAAAAGGGATGCGGAGAAAAAGCAACGAAATGAGAAATGGCACGTACTGGTGGTCGGTTTGATCCTGGAGGGTACGACATGCCGATGATTCGTCTCACTGAGCCACAGAGCATGGGGGAGCTGGCGATGATCACCAGCTTATTGGAGGGGAGCGGTATTCCCTACGTGGTTCAGAACGAGCATATGAGTAGCCTCTATCCTGGACTCCCCATTCTCAACTCGAGTGTGATGGTGGACGAGCGCGATCAGGTCAACGCAAACATGTTGCTGAGCCGATTACGGCTGGAGGTGCGTGATGTCTCATTGTAGCTGTCATCGCGCCCTAGCTCCGCGGTTTTGGGGTATGCGGGTTTGATGGAGACTGGGCGGGGAGCCGTTCGTCTGATCCCTGGAACCATCCGCCGATGAGGTTGCCCTCTTCAAAGTACAGATAGCGGTGTTTCACCACTGCGGCACTTTCCCAATCCTCAAAAATCCACTCTTCACGACGTAGGCCTTCTTTGGTGAAGGTCGTATTGATCGTTTGTGGTCCTCCCCACGCCTCGAGGACCTGCTCCTTTGACATGCCGACCATCACGCGATGTTCCGCAATATGTTTCTGAAAATTCGGGTCTCCGAGTTGTGTGATGAGCGGCCAGACTACCATGATGAGCGCAAACAGCCCGAGTCCGGTATAGATGATGAGCCTGACAGGACGGCGACGGATGAAGGGAACCGGTTCTGCCACATCAGTTGGAGCGGCGCTCATCGATTCATGGGTAACCACGGTGGAGTGAGGCATGACGTCGTCTATCGTAGCAACGTGAATTGAGAGGAGTCAAGCAACACATCCGGTTTCTCCTTATTAATCAGCGAGATAAATCAAATGCGCTATACTGGGTACGTATCAGCACTGTCGAATGAGAAGGAGCAGTGAAGTCATATGATTTCTGGATTGAAGCAGGGACATTGTCAACGGCGATGGATTCTTGTGATGTGGCTCTTGGCCATGGGGAGTGGCTTTGTCATGCCACTGGCTTTTCCAATGGAAACATTGGCGACCACGATGTATTCCTATATCGATGAACAGGGAACGCCGGTCATCACAGACGATTTGAACACGATTCCTGAACGATATCGTGCGAAGGTCAAAACAACCGATCTGACACCGACTGCTCCCCAGAGGACTTCAACGGCTGGTGCCATACATGATCGCATCACGAATTGGGGAAGGCAGCTGAGAGACATGGCGATCGGCGGTGCGCCCAATATCTCCGGGCTCTCTCGCACACAGTCGCAGATTTTGACCTACGCCGGTCTTGCGGCGGTCGTCCTGCTTGCTGCGATGAAGCTGAGTAAAGGCCAGATGGTCCGTCTTCTGGCCACGTGGTGTTTGCTCATGCTCGCGATCGGGACGCCCGTCTTGCTGTACATCTCCGATGATGGGCCGGCGAACGTGATGAAAACCAAAGCCGCTGCGATTCAAGGCAAGCAGGAAGAACGTTTGAAGCAGGCGCAGTAAATCCCCGTAGCCTCCCTCCCTTCGGAAACTTCCGTGACTACTCAGCGTACTCGGGAATAGGTATCTTCTTCGCCTTGGGCTGCTGAGGCGTGAGCTTGTGCTGGGAGAATTCCTGTGAGTAGGGATTCAGAATAGGGTCATGGGTATGTCGCTGCCGTTGCTTCACGAGGTCGATACTTTGCGTGCTGATTTCTACTCGATCGACCAGCGCTTTGGTCGTGAGTGGGTCCGGCAGGCCTTGTAACGAGAATAGTTGGTAGGCCAGGGTCCATTCCAGCTTGTCCTTGTTTGCCTCTTTCACAATAAAACGAGCCTGTGATGACGCTGCGCCCTTAAACAGCAAGAGCCAGATATTCGACCGGAAAGAGGGGGACGCAGGATCCTCGGACGGGCGAAATTCTGGGACAAGCGCAGGGACCTGGGCGAGGGAGACCGCAGGGGAGAATTCAATATCGACGAGTTGAACGAATAACGTTCGATCCTCGCGTTCATCGTTGGGGTCGGCGACGTACGTGAAAGAGTATCGGACATCGATTCCGTTGCGGGTAAAGGTATAGACATCCTCGCCATTTTCCGGCGAGACAAGCTTCTGGAAATAGTTTTTCCAATCGGTAATGGCGTAGTAGGTGAAAATGCGCAGCGCCGATTTCCGATCGCGCACGGCTTGCGGGATACCGAGCTTTTGATGGAGCTCTGTTTGTGTGAGCCCAAGATATCCATCATCGAAATAGGGTCCTGCATAGACCGTGGCAGGCTGAGGCCAGATGCCGGTGGTTGCTAGGAAAATCAGCAGCAGTGAAAAAGTGGTAGGAACAAGAAGACGCAGGAGCACAGTTTCTCTCCACCTGGTCGCGGCATCGTATCGGCGTCGCCCCCTCCTGTCAAGACACGACGATCGGGTGATGTAACCTTCATTGTGTAAAAGACGAAGGGTGTAAGCTGGGCGCTGATGAGGCGAACCCATTCCACTCAAGGAGGCTTACACCCATGACGACGCTAGCACCGTGGACCGAGCAGTGGCAACATTTCACATCGGAT
>JACRLR010000051.1 GCA_016219645.1 Nitrospirota bacterium | reverse complement strand
GTGATGACGGGATGGCGAGGTCCGGTTGGATGAGGCCGCTGCTGAACGTCTTGACCATCGCGCTGGCCACGAACGCCGCAGTGGCCGCTCCGATCATCGTCCACAACGTTCCCCAAGCGATGGCAGTCCGATAGCTCGTGATGCCGCTGCCTACCAGCGTCGCGATAGCCTTCGACACGTCATTCGTGCCATTGGCAAAGGCCAGGACAAGGACCAGCGAGAATGTGAGGACGGAGAGTTCCATGGTGAGCCGCCTTACGTGACAGATCCACCACAAGATGAACCAGAACCGGCCGTGCACCCGAAGCAATGGTTGCGCGTGACGATCTGTCGATGATGGAGTTGAGCAGGATCGAAGTCGTGAATATGCGACGGCGCTCCGTGATCAACCGGGAGTTCGAGCATCTGGTTGAAGTCACAGTCGTAGAGTCTGCCGTCCCATCCGACGGACAGTGTGTACCGGCACATGACGCCGGCGGCTGCAGCCGGGGTGAACGCATTGGCTAGGCGCGTCATGTACTGATCATAGTTGCCGCTTTCGATGAGGAACTCCAGGAACCGGCTGATCGGCATATTGGTGATTGTGTAGAGCCGGTTGAACTCGATGCCGTGCCGGGTGCGCAGTTCTTTCTTGAACTGGGCCTCGATCGCCTCCTGTTTTGGGGGTAGAAACGCCCCAACGGGATTGTAGACAAGATTCAAGACCAACCCACTGTCGGGTCGTCCATAGCCGAATCGGTTCAAGAGACGAAGTGCCTCCATCGATTTCTCAAAGATGCCGTCGCCTCGTTGTGCATCGGTTTGGCTGGCACGGTACGACGGAAGCGAGGCGATGATTTCCACCTGGTAGTGAGCCAGGAATTCCGCGAGATCCGCCTGGGAAGGAAGCAGCAACACGGACAGATTGCAGCGATCCATCACATGCCGGCCAAGTCCGCGGGACTGTTCGACGAGCCAGCGAAAATGGGGATTCAGCTCCGGCGCGCCGCCTGTTATATCCACTGTGGGAATATCCGTCTTGGCTAGAGCGGTGATACATTGTTCAGCCGTTTCCAAGGACATCGTTTCGGGACGATCCGGTCCGGCATCTACGTGGCAATGGCGGCAGGTCTGGTTACAGAGCTTACCGACGTTGATTTGGAAGACCGTGATGCCGCTCGCACGCAGAGGGCAAACTCCAGCTTGGGTGAGTCGCAGGGCGAACGATGAAGAACCACTCGGTTGATCAAGG
>JACRLR010000050.1 GCA_016219645.1 Nitrospirota bacterium | reverse complement strand
GGATCTTTTACGGACCTGGGAGATACAGCCGGGAGAGCTGGTCGTGGATCTGAGTGGAGCAACCCCGGCGATGGCGGGCGCGCTCACCTTGGTGGCGCTCCCATGGACTTCTCGGGTGGTCGAGCTGATTCGGGCGCGCGACGGTCAGGAGGGTGATCGTGTCGAGTTGGGTCTAAAGACGCTCGTCTGGACCCAAAGTAATCCCTGGGACGAGCAAGCGACCGTGTCACGTCGGGAAGGGTGCGAGTTGTTTAACCGGGGCCTCTTTCACGCCGCGGCTAAACTGTTCCATGGCGTAGAACTGCGAGTGAGTGGCGGGCGCAAGCCACTCTATCACGCCTTCACCGATTTGGCCGAGGGCTATGAGTTATGGGAACGATTTCAGTACCGGCAAGCCTGGGACAAGTTGAGGACTGCGACGAAAGCTCTGGAGATGGCTTCGCTGTGGGACGGACCGACCGGATTGAAAGCGATCCTGCCTTCTCTGAAGGCCAACGCGAGTTTCCTCGAGAAGCTGGTGCTGGACCCTGCGGAGGTCAAAGAATACCTTGCGCTGGACTTATTGGCGTATGTGGGTAGGCATCTCCATGTTGGCCATGACCCCGAAGGGGCGATGACAGCCCTGGTTCGGGCGTTAGAGGCGTTCGCGCAAGTCCGGCTCTATAAGATGCACAAGATCAAGAGTTGGGATGTGTCGCCGGGACAGCTTCCGCAAGCGCTTCAAGAGACCTGCCGAACCTGTTATCTCGAAGACATTGACGGCAAATACAAGCTGCCGCTTCAAGCTCAGTTTCGTGTGTTGGCCGGACTGGGCGATCAACTGGGCCAAGCCTTTCTCAAGGAATGGCAGAAGATGAAACCGTTGCTGGATGCCGCGAACCATGCGGTGTTGGGACACGGCTTCGAGCCGATCAAGGCTGAGCGAGTGCAGCAGTTGTACGATGTCGTCATTCGACTCACCGGCGTCGCGGAGTCGTCGCTTCCGAGGTTTCCCGCCTTGAACCTATGAACTTTCAGCGGTTCGCTGTCAGGTATCGGGTTTGAGGCCGACTTCTGAGAGCTGGTCGCTCATGGACATTCGCGTCTACTACGAAGATACCGACTGTGGCGGGGTCGTCTACTACGCCAACTATCTCAAATATTTTGAGCGGGCGCGGACGCACTATCTCGAAGATCGAGGGCTGTCGGTGGCGGGGCTTATGGCCAAAGGAACGGTGTTTGTCGTCGTGCATGCGGAGGTGCATTATCGGTCGCCTGCCCGCTATGGCGAAACGTTGGTGATCGAGACGGTCGTCCCCAAGATGACGGCTGCGTCGATTACTTTTGCCCACGTGGTCAAGGACAAAGTCAGTGGGCGTGTCGTGGCCGAAGGGTCGGCCAGACTGGCGGCGACGGACGGCAACGGCAAGGTGAAGCGCCTGGACAAGGCAACCATCGCTG
>JACRLR010000049.1 GCA_016219645.1 Nitrospirota bacterium | reverse complement strand
GGGTGGGAGCTGTGGGGCTTGTGGCGCAGGTGGTGCTGCTCCCATGACGGTGAGTATCGGAGGAACCAACCGAACGTTCTACACCGCCTATTTTGCCCTCGATATTACGGATCCTGATGCGGAACCTAAGCTCCTCTGGTCATTCAGCGATGCAGGCATGGGGTTATCGACCAGCTATCCCACAATCATACGAATGAATCCGCCTGGCTCGAATACCTGTCCACTTACCGGTCCCTGTGATGATGTGTGGATTGCCGTCTTTGGGTCAGGTGCAACCGGATATGAGGGCCAAATTGGGCAGACGGGGAAATTCTATGCAGTCGATATCAAGATTGGCCCGAGGACGGGCACGGGGGTCGGCGCATCCAATGTGTTCACGACATTTCCGATTAAGAGTGCCTCAGGAGGAGATCTCAATACCTTCGTCGGTGATTTGGTCAGCGTGGATCGTGACTTGGATTATCGTGCCGATGCCATCTATGGCGGGTCCGTGATCAATGACGGCAGTCTTCCCTGGCGAGGGCGGATGTATCGATTGACCGCCGGTGGATGTCTCACGGCTCCCTGTTCGTCTTCGACGTGGGGATACGATTTGTCAGGAAGCCGCGTGCCTACCGAAGTATTGGATAATTTTTCACCCTATCCGTCAGGGACCGCGATCCAAGCAGGGCCAATGGTAGCCGCTCCAGGCATCGCAGTCGATGATGCCAACAAGTTGTGGCTCTTTTTCGGAACTGGGCGGTTCTTTGGCAATTCCGACAAGACCAACTCCGACTCACAGCGGTTGTACGGTGTCAAGGATTCTGTGTTGAGTTATAGTTGTACAGAAGGGAGCATAGACGGTTGTAAGGTGACCGACCTCGTGAATGTCTCCGACGTCGCGGTGTGTGTCGTCTGTGCGACAGGGACAAATCAGGTGACCTCGACAGCACTTTCAGGAGTTGAAAAGGTTGAAGGAACGGATCCAACCACGACCTTGCAAGGTCTGGTGCAAAGCAAGAACGGTTGGTTTACCAATCTCACGGCCACACGGGAGAGGTCGATTACCTCGCCGACCGTACTCGGTGGGATC
>JACRLR010000048.1 GCA_016219645.1 Nitrospirota bacterium | reverse complement strand
TGCTTCGCGGGTGTAATGCGAGATGATCTGTCGAATGGTCGGCTCCGTCAGACGGACATGTTTGTTCGTAATCCCGTGCTCTTCGAGTTGACGGGGAATCAGGTATTTCTGAGCGATGCCGAGTTTCTCTTCTTCGGTATACCCGGGGATCTCGATGACCTCCATGCGATCGCGCAACGCGGGAAGGATCGGATCGATCAAATTTGCCGTGGTGATGAACATCACTTCCGTCAGGTCGAATGGAGCTCCGAGATAGTGGTCGGTAAACGTATTGTTCTGTTCCGGGTCGAGCACCTCCAGCAAGGCTGCCGAGGGGTCCCCTCGGAAATCCATCCCGACCTTGTCGACCTCGTCGAGCATGAACACCGGATTACTCGTGCCTGCCTGTTTCAGGCCTTGAATGATGCGTCCGGGTAATGCGCCGACATAGGTGCGGCGGTGGCCTCGGATTTCGGCCTCATCCCGTACGCCGCCCAAGCTGATACGGACAAACTCACGTCCCAATGCGCGGGCGATCGATTTCCCCAGCGAGGTTTTCCCGACTCCTGGTGGGCCGACGAAGCAGAGAATCGGGCCCTTCATCTTCTCTTTCAGCTTTCGGACGGCCAGATACTCCAGGATTCGCTCTTTGACCTTTTCGAGGTCGTAATGGTCGTCGTTCAAAACCTTCGCGGCCGCTTTCAGATCGAGGCTATCCTTCGAGCGCTTGGACCACGGCAATTCGACCATCCATTCCAAATAGGTTCGCACTGTCGCAGATTCGGCGGTATCCGGATGCATTTTCTCGAGACGCTTGAGCTGCTTTTCGGTCTCCTTCAAGACCTTCTCCGGCATCTTTGCGTCTTTGATGCGTTTGCGGAATTCCGTGATTTCTTCAGCCCGCTCATCGAGTTCGCCCAACTCCTTCTGAATGGCTTTCAGTTGTTCACGCAGGAAATACTCCCGCTGGGTCTTGTCCATCTCCCCTTTAGCTTGCGCCTGGATCTTTTGCTGCATGGAGAGGACTTCGATTTCCTTTCCGAGAATGTCGCTCACTTGGCGAAGGCGTTGAATTGGATCGGAGATTTCCAAAACGGCCTGGGTGGCATCGACCTTGAG
>JACRLR010000047.1 GCA_016219645.1 Nitrospirota bacterium | reverse complement strand
GCGACGTAGAGGAGTGGGATCAACGCGGAGCGCATAACCGGATAGCGTGACAGGATGTCCGCGATTTCGTCTTTGTATTTTTCTAAGAACGTCATGCTTCCACAGTCCTGGTGCTGATACGCGCGCAAGGGGCCAGCTGACAAACTCCGAATATCAGCCGCTCGTGTCTCACCGATCACACTCCCCCATGACCACATCATAGGTCCCGAAAATTGTGATGATGTCGGAAATCAAGTAGCCACGCGCCATATGGTCGAATGCACCCATGTGAATGAAGGACGGTGAGCGGATTTTCATTCGATAGGGACGGGGACTGCCGTCGCTGATGATGAAAAATCCTAGTTCGCCTTTTGGCGCTTCGGTCGCGCAATAGGTTTCCCCCTTCGGAGGCTTGAACCCTTGCGTGAAGATGATGAAATGGTGAATCAAACTTTCCATATCGCGCATCACTTGCAGCTTCGGCGGCGGAATGTATTGCGGAATATCGGCGATGATCGGTCCAGGCGGCATCTGGTCGAGACATTGCGAGATGATCCGTGCGCTCTGACGCATCTCTTCGACACGAATCCAATAGCGATCGTAGGTGTCGCCGTTTTTCCCGACCGGCACTTCCCAGTCCACTTTATGGTAGACCCCGTAGGGTTCGAGTTTACGCACATCATAGGACACACCGGATCCCCGCAAGGAAGGGCCGGTCATGCCGAAGTTGATGGCATCCTCACCGGAGATCACGGCGACATTCTTCGTCCGTCCCAGCCAAATCCGATTGCTCGCGAGCAGTGAATCGTACTCGCTCACTTTCTCAGGGAAGGTTTCCAGAAAGGCTTTCAGGCGGTCCACTAACTCCGGAGTGAAGTCGCTGTCCACGCCGCCGATTCGATAGTAATTCAAGGTCAGTCTGGCGCCACACAGCCGTTCGAACATGTCGAGCAAGGTTTCCCTCTCGCGAAACGTCCAGAAGAAGACCGTCATGGCCCCGATATCCAGGGCCTGAGCGCCCAACCAGAACAGATGTCCCAGAATGCGCTGCATCTCCGCGACAAGGGTGCGGATATACTCTGCTCGTTCAGGCACGGTGATATCGAGGAGTTTCTCAACGGCCCGGACATAGGCGTAGTTATTGGCCATCGCGCAGACATAGTCGAGGCGGTCGGTATGAGGGATGATCTGCATGTAGGCCAGACCCTCGGCTAATTTCTCAACTCCCCGATGGAGATAGCCGAGATCCGGTGTTGCCTTGACGATCCGTTCTCCATCCAATTCCAGGACGACCCGCACGACTCCATGTGTGCTTGGATGTTGCGGGCCCATATTCAACAACAGTTCTTCCCGCCGATTGGGCGACGACGCATTCGGTTCTAACAGGAACAACTTCCGCTCAGCTTCGGAGACTTCGCTTTCAACCTGCTCGACCGGCGGTTCATCAAGGCGAGGG
>JACRLR010000046.1 GCA_016219645.1 Nitrospirota bacterium | reverse complement strand
GTCAGGATTGGACTGGGACCAGGTGCGTCCCGGCGTCAGGTTAACCATCGGCCCGGAGGTCCAACTCGAGGTGACGAGCTATACGACGCCCTGCAGCCACAATGGGCGATGGTTTCGGGATGAGGACATTTCGCGTATTTCCCAGAAGCTCAATCCCGGTTGGAGTCGTGTCTATGCGAAAGTGCTGCGCGGGGGCGTGGTACGGCCAGGAGATGCTGTCACGATAAACAAAGGTTAAGGCCAAGGTTGAGGCCGAGGAGGTTCGCTTAGCCTTAGTCTCAACCGTATCCCTCTAAGGGGGGTTCAATGGACCGAGTACTCGAACCAGAACTCATGGATGATCCGAAGCAGGCCGACGCCTATGCGCGTGCCGACTTTGCGGAAGAGAATCAAGGATTCGTCGATTGCTTTAAAGGGTACTTCCCCGAGTTTTCGCAGGGGCGCGTGCTGGATCTGGGATGCGGCCCAGCCGACATTCCGATTCGATTTGCCACACTGTATCCAGCCTGCCAGGTTATCGGGATTGATGCCTCGGCGCCGATGATTCAGTTGGGTGAACAGGCAGTGAAGCAGGCCGGATTGGGTACGCGGCCAACGAGCCGGACATTTTACGCCGAGATTTCTACAATTCCCTGCTGGCGGCCTTCACCGAAGATGAGATCGGCTCGCAGCTAGCCCGTATGAATCTCACCCGATTGTTGATCGATATTCCCGATGACCGGCACTGGGTCGTGGGCGGGATCATTTATTGAGCCGGACGATAAGCACGCAGATCATATTGTTCTCCGGCTTTCTGGTCGACTATTCGCTCAGGCTTTTGAAACATGCTAACCTAGGGCGTGACTTATGAGTGGGATCCGAAGAAGGCTGAAGCAAACCGACGGAAGCACGGCGTGTCTTTTGAGGAGGCGGCTACGGTATTTCAAGATGTCAACGCAGTGACCTTTGAGGACCCAGACCACTCAGATGAAGAACCTCGAGAGCTTACCGTTGGTCTATCGAGATCGGGTCGCGTGTTGTTCCTTTCGCATTGTGATCGCGGAAAGCGGATTCGAATTATAAGTGCGAGGAAAGCAACTCCAAAAGAAAGGGAACAGTATGCGGAAGGGTTCCACTAAAGCAGTGAAAGACGACCTTCGATCAGAATACGATTTGACCAAGCTGAGAAAGGCCGTGCGTGGAAAATACTATAAGCAAGCCATGACGGGAACAAATCTTGTGCTAGTCGATCCGGACTTAGCAAAAGTATTTCCGGATTCGGCCTCCGTGAACCGAGCCTTGCGGGTCTTGTGTGACGCGGCTGGCAAGTCAACTCAGCCATCCCGGCGCTCCACCAAAAAGTCAGCACATCGGAAACGATCGGCTGCATAGCCTGCAGAGTCATCCAAGGTTCTCTGTCGACCTTCTTGATAGGTTGACATCAATGCATCAGAATCATACCTCCGGGTTAGTCGCCTTCACTAAAGCCGAAATCGGCACGCAGCTGGCCCGCATGAATCTTGTGCACGTCTCGATCGATGAGCCGGACGACCGATATTGGGTGGTGGGGGGATCATTTATTGAGGAGCGTATGCGAGAAAACTGGCTTGAGGCCGAGAGGCCAACAGAGGTTCGGCTTATCGAGCAGTCGTCGCCTTCTCCTGGGTCCGCGAGTACGAGTACTGGTGTAGAACCTGGAAAGGTTGTAGTGACTCTAAGGCCAGGCGAAACGGCACGAGTTGTCGCGGTGTATCACGGTCAGGATTCAGACGGCTTCAAGGTCAAGCTTGCCGACGGCACCGAGGGGCTCATTCTTGCTGGGGATACCTTCAAAGTCGTGACTCGATGAGATATGTATGAAGAAACGCCTCCGACCTCGTTTGTATCTTTGAGAAGCTATGGAGAACAGGATGCCCTCACTTAAGTACATGAAGCCTGAACGTATCTGGCTAAAGGACCATCCAGAGCTGAATGAGCGATGGTTGCAGGACCGGATCGGGGAGGATCCAGCGATACTTGGTCTCGGGGATCTTGTCTTGAAGGATCGAGAACGCCCCCAACCTCATGCAGGGCGCCTTGATCTCCTTTTGCAAGATGCGGAGACGAACAAGCGATACGAGGTGGAGGTTCAGTTGGGCAAGACCGACGAGGCGCATATCATCCGCACCATCGAATACTGGGATATTGAGCGGAAGCGGTATCCCCAATACGACCACACGGCAGTAATTGTAGCCGAGGACATCACAAGTCGGTTCCTGAATGTCATAAGCCTCTTCAACGGTTCTATTCCACTTGTGGCTATTTAACTGAGCGCGATTCGGCTTGGCGACTCCGTGTCGCTCGTCTGCTCAAAGGTGCTCGACGAAATACGGCTCGGACTAGTGGAAGAAGACGAAGAAGTCCAAGCGGTAACTGACCGGTCTTACTGGGAGGCTCGTGCGAGTAGGCACACTCTCGCGATGGCAGACGAGATGCTAGAAGTTGTGCGTGATCTCGATCCGGATCTCGAGTTCAAGTACAACAAGTTCTATATCGGCCTCGCCAAGGCTGGGCAGCCGAACAACTTTGTGATCTTCCGTCCGAAAAAGGACTGGCTACGGCTTGAGGTGCGCCTGGATCGCTCAGACGAGACTCAGGCTCAGCTTGATGGCTCTGGTCTTGACGTGATGGATTATGACTCCCGGTGGGGACGCTACCGCATCCGCCTCACCAAGGGCGATACAGCCAAACACAAGGAGTTCCTCGCAGCTCTGATGACAAAAGCTTTTGGGGGCGCTGCATAACAAGCCGGCGGTATGTGGGGGCTTCTGAACTGGAGGAAGGAAAGGCGTCTGACTCTATTACTTCGTACAATGTGCTGGATTCTGGGTCGTTTGCTTTCGGCAGACCGCTGTCTGGTAAGTACTGGGCAATCGCATCAATACGAGCAGGATGATCGTACGAACACGGGTGTTTCCTCTATGGCTACTGCAGGGCATCCGGCGGGGTTTTGAGGAGCTTGGCGAAGCGATTCTTGTCGATGCATTTCTCGTAGGCCTCCTCGGGCGAGATCCATTTCTTCGTGAGGAGATCCTGAATTGCGTCATCTAGAGTCTGCATGCCGACGTTCTTCCCGGTTTGCATCTGCGAGGCGATTTGGACGGTTTTGGCGTCCCGGATGAGATTGCTGACGGCCGGAGTGCAGACCAAAATTTCCAGCGCGGCACACCGCCCTTTCTGATCGATTCGCTTGAATAGGTTTTGCGCCACCACGACGCGTAGCGCCGTGGACAGGGTATTGCGAATCTGCGGCTGCTCTGAGGCAGGAAAGACTTCGATGATGCGGTCGACGGTCTTGGCGGCGTTCTCCGTGTGCAGCGTTCCGAACACCAAATGCCCGGTTGCCGCTGCCTCCACCGCCAACGCGATGGTTTCTAGGTCTCGCATTTCGCCGACGAGAATAATGTCCGGATCCTCCCGGAGGGCTCCCCGCAGAGCCGAGCCGAATGTGACGGTGTGTAAGCCGATCTCTCGGTGGTTGACGATGCAGTTCTTGCTTTGGTGGACGAACTCGATCGGATCTTCGATGGTCAGAATGTGATCTTTCCGATGGCTATTCGCATAGTCGACCATCGCCGCTAACGTCGTCGACTTTCCGCTCCCGGTGGGGCCTGTGACGAGCACCAGCCCTTTCCGCAACATCGCGGCGCGTGTGAGCACAGGCGGAAGACCCAGCGCCTCGGCAGAGAGAATGGTGGTGGGAATCTTCCGAAACACCGCCCCCATCCCATATTTGTGGTTGAAGAAATTGGAACGGAAGCGGGCTATTCCTGGAATTTCATACCCGAAGTCCACATCGCCCGTCGCTTCGAATGCCTCCTTCTTCGGGCTCGGTGTGATCTCATAGAGCATGTCGTGGAGCACTTGGTTGTCGAGTACCGCAGTTCCCGGTAGGCGCTCCAATTCACCGTTGATGCGAAAGGTCGGGACTTGTCCAGCGATCATGTGCAGGTCCGACGCCCCATGGTCGATCATCATGCGAAAGAGTTCATCGATCTTCGGCATAGCCATCAGTCTCCTAGTTGATACCCCTTGTAGTATATGCATTCTTGGCGTGCCGACAAATGAAACTCTGATCTTGTACGGC
>JACRLR010000045.1 GCA_016219645.1 Nitrospirota bacterium | reverse complement strand
GACGCTTTCAAGATAGGTCGCGACCTGTTCGAGCGCGTTTCGCTTGGCCGCCTCGGTGGCGATCCGAATGGCGTCCTCACGGGTATCGCGATCCCCCATTCGGTGCTCACCCTGCGCATTGACGACCCTGATGTCAGCCAGCGCAGGGGCAGCGGTGATGAACACCGCAAGCGCGAGAAACAAAACAATGGGGCGATACGATTGATAAGACAGCAGGCAGATCGGAAGAGGCTGTTGATGGAAGACCTGACCAAACATCGCCTCCCCCTTCTTACCCCTGGGCATAGATGGAAACGGTGAGCAGGTTTAGCATAGCACCCGGAAAGCGGTTCCACCAGCGATCGCCAAGTGCCTTCTCCCTCCTTGCCTTCCTGAAAATTTGCATGTTAGGGTACCGCTCTTACTTTTGGCAGGCTGCGGAAAAGCTTGGTCGATGCCAAAAGACGGCCAGAAGTTTCCGTTCGTTGTTAAGACCAGAATTATTTCAGGATGCTCAAAAAGGCTGTCCAGCAAGGCCGCAGCGAGCGAAAAGGCGAGGCGTATCCTTTCTCACCCGGCCCACCCCGAGCTGCTCTTAGCAGCTCTTGCCCGGTGATACGTTGAGTCTCTGAGCGATGGGGCCTGCCTGCGCAACGTGCTTCGGCAAGGCAGGGAACGCCTCTGGCGGACTTTTTCAGCATTCTGTTAGGATACATGCGGGTAATACTTCGCTATGACACATCCCTCACGATGCCTTCGATTGATCCTTGTCGGCCTCCTGACTATCTTATTTGAAACCGCGGTCCAAGCGCCTGTCGCGGCAGCTGCCCCGCTTGGGAAGGAAACCGCTTCGTCCAGTTCCGGGACTGAACATGTCATCCTGTTTGTCCTGGAGGGATTCGGACAAGAGTCGCTCAAGGGCCGCGCGATGCCGGTCGTGAGCAAACTCGTCAAGGAAGGGTCGGTGACCTGGTCCGCGAGCGGGGTGAAGCCGGCCCTACGATTACCCACCATGGCATCGCTGGTGACCGGCATGCCGGTCGAAAAACATGGGATTACCTGGAATTTCTTCGAATTCAGCCGAGGCTACCCGCGCCACCCCAGCCTATTCGACTACCTGGATTTAAGCGGAGGGCGCGACAGCGCCATCTTTTATATGGATGAGTCCCTGTATCAGCTCGCCAAACCGGAACCCTACACCGACTATCAACTCTGCGGAGCATTGCGGCCCGAGTGCGGCTCTCAGAAACTCGTCGCCTACATCCAGCAGTATCTTCAAAAGGCG